>JBMOMI010000001.1:0-1681 GCA_049325235.1 Actinomycetota bacterium
GCGAGCAGCTGCTCGATCTCCTCGATCTCGGCCGTCTGGGCGGCGATGACGTCCTCGGCCAGCGCCAGGGCCTCGGCGTTCTCGCCGTCCTGCAGCTGAGCCTCGGCCATCTCGATGGCCCCCCGGTGGTGCTCGACCATGCTCTCGAGGAACATCCGGTCGAACTCCGGACCGGACATGCCGGCCATCTCGTCCATCTGCTCCTCGGACATCTGCCCCGGCATCGGCATGGTCCCCATGTCCATGCCCTCCATGCCCGGCATCTCGACGCCTTCCAGGGACGTGCCCTGCGGCACGTCCCGACCCCACTCCTCGAGCCAGCCGGTCATCGTGTCGATCTCCGGCTGCTGGGCGCTGATCACCCGTTCCGCGAGGGCGCGGACCTCGGCGTTCTGCGTCTTCTCGACGGCGAGCTCGGACATCTCGAGAGCGCCGCGGTGGTGGACGATCATCTGCTGGGCGAAGGCCACGTCGGCGTCGTTGAACGACGCGGTGGTGGCGGCCTCGCCGGCGGTGGTCTCCGGCGCGGTCGTCTCGCCCGCCGTCGTGCCGTCCCCGCCGCCGCAGGCGGCCAGCGTCAGTGCGAGGGCGACGGCGCCGGCCGTGGTCGTCGTGCGCGTGATGGTTGTCATGGTGCTTTCGGTGTTCCCTTCGGTGTCTCGGTTCCATGTGGTTGACGAACGCGGCTGACGAGCCGCCGGACGACGACCTACAGCCGGTACACGCACAGGTGCGTCAGCCTGCCGAAGGAAGGGGGTGCCCGCCGACCGGCGTCCAGCCTGGGGACCGCGGAGCGGCGGGTCGTCAGCCTGCCCGGCCGCAGCGGACCGCGTCTCGCCCGGATCAGGGCGACGGCACCGAGGATCGCAGCCAGGCAGACGGACATGGCCACCTGCGAGATCAGCAGCTCTCCGCCGGCGGTGTCGGGGCCCGCGTCCCCGGCAGGTGCCATGCCGACCGGCGCGTGGACGACGCCGGTCCGGTCGGGGGACGACCCGTGGACGGCCAGCGCGCCAAAGACCAGCACGAGCAGCGAGGCGAGCACGAGGACGCCGAGACGTCCGGGCCGCGCGAGGGGCGCCCTTCTCGTCACCGTCACTGCGCCCGTTCGAACCCGGTCCGGAACCCGATGTGGAAGTGATCGTCGTGCACGGCGTTGTCGAACAGCCGACGTACCGGCCCGTCGAGGTCCCATCCCTCCGGTACGCCGACCTCGTCCGCGGGCCCGGGGACGATGAGCTGCTCGAGCATCTGGAAGGCCAGGCTGTCGCGCTTGCCGCGCTGCTGCACCATCGGCACGCCGTCGAGGGCCCAGACGTCGACGGCCCGGCCCCGGGCGTGGTTGCTCACCCGGTCACCGAACCCGTCCACGACGTTGTACGGGTGGCCGTTGCTGATCACGGTGACGGCATACGGCGTCCGCTCGGCCAGCTCGGCCATCGTCGTCAGGACGCGGCCGTCGATCTTGTCCGCGTGGATGTCCCAGCGCCCACTGTCGGGCAGGTCGATCCGAGGGTCGTCCAGCACCCGCGTGGCCGCTGCCGGAAGCCGTTTCGGGCGAGGGACCGGGTCACCGCCGACCGATCCCAGCTCCTCGACCCGCCACTGCCCGTCCACGACGCGCAGGCGCACCTCGATCGTGCGGGTCGCCGCCCGCTCCTCGCCGTCGTCCGCGAGCAGG
>JBMOMI010000002.1:0-1667 GCA_049325235.1 Actinomycetota bacterium
GCCGTCCTCATGGGGGTCTTCGCGATCGGTGTGGCGTCCGCGTGGGCACGCGGGCTGACCATCGACTGCGGCTGCTTCGGCTCCGGGGGTGAGGTCGCCGCCGGCCAGACGTCCTACCCCCAGGTCATCACCCGGGACGCCGCCCTGGTGCTGGCCGCCGGCCTGCTGGCCTGGCGACCCGCGAGCCGGCTGTCCGTGGACTCGCTGCTCTTCTCGTCCCGAAGTACCGAAAAGCCTGTTCCCGAAGGAGTTTCGTCATGAGCACCAACAGCTCCCGACCCACCAAGGCAGAGCGTCGGGACGCCGCTCGCGACAAGGCCCGCCAGATGCGCGAGGAGCGGGAGGCCCGCCAGCGGCGCTCCCGCCGCCTGGCGGTGGCCGGCGCGGTTCTCGGCGTCCTGCTCGTCGTCGTCGCGGTGGGCGCCGTCGTGCAGGCCGGTCGCAGCCAGGTCTCCGAGGACTCCGCGGTGCCGGCGAACGTGGTCGACGGTGGCGTCGTCGCCGGCGCCGACCGCGACGCCCCCCAGGTCGCCGTGTACCTCGACTACGCCTGCCCGGCGTGCGCCCAGTTCGAGGCGCAGGACGGCGACTGGCTGCTGGACAAGGCCGAAGCCGGCGAGATCTCGCTGGTGTACAAGCCGATCTCGATCCTCGACCGGTACTCCACCACCGAGTTCTCGACGCGCGCGGCGAGCGCCGCCGGCTGCGTGGCCGAGACGTCGCCGGATGCCTTCCCCGCCTTCAACGCGGCGATGTTCGCCAACCAGCAGGCCGAGAGCGGTCCGGGACTGTCCAACGAGGACATCTGGGCGATCGCGCAGGACGCCGGCGTGGGCGCCGACGCCGAGCAGTGCATCCTCGACGAGCGCTACACCGGCTGGGCGGCCGCGACCACGGTCGCCTCCCAGCAGGCCGGAGTCCAGGGGACGCCGACCGTCGTCGTCGAGGGCGAGATCCTGCGCGACCGCTCGCGCGAGGCGATCGAGGCCGCCGTGGAGGCCGCCGGCTGAGCGTGGTCGGGCAGCGGGTGGCGCCCGGCGGCGACGACTCGAGCCGCGCTCACGGAGTGCCCTCGAGCCGGCGCAGGTGTGCGTGCAGCACGTCGCGGACCCGGTGCGGTGGCATCGCCTC
Source organism: Actinomycetota bacterium (assembly GCA_049325235.1). Lineage (GTDB taxonomy): Bacteria > Actinomycetota > Actinomycetes > Actinomycetales > SCSIO-59966 > SCSIO-59966. The sequence continues at coordinate 1,132 of JBMOMI010000002.1, forward strand.
GGGACGGGTCACGGCGTGCAGCGCCAGCCCGTCGACCAGCGCGTACAGCCGCTCGACCTCGAGCCGGACGTGGTCCTCCGCACGTGTCTGTGCGTCCGGGAGCAGTGCGCCGACCGCGACCTCGCACACCCGGTGCAGGTCGTCGTAGGAGCGGTGGCGCAGCCTCGCCATCCGTTCATCGGTGAACGAGCGGGCGGTGAACGCCAGCCAGACCTGCGCCTCCTCCAGCCGCTCGGCGTCCAGCGGCAGCACCTGCTCGAGGAGGGCCACCGCGGCCGACCGGGCGTCCGGGGCCGCCCGGTGCGCGGCCACCGCGCGGTCCCGCGCCCGGTCCGCCACGAGCTCCATGGCGAAGGCGACCAGCTCGTCCTGGCTGGCGAAGTAGTGCCGCAGTGCGCCCATGGACCAGCCGGACTCGCGCGCCACGTTGCGCACCGACGCGTGCTCCAACCCGTCGCGGCGGATGACGCGCCAGACGGCGGCGGCGAGTTCCGTCCGCCGCTGGGCGACGTCGACCACCTTGGGCATCTCCGTTT
>JBMOMI010000003.1:0-1666 GCA_049325235.1 Actinomycetota bacterium
GCGCGAGCGCGAGCAGCGCGAGGAACCGCGGTCGCACGGCCGTCCGGAGCACGCCCCCACGCTAACCCGGCCCCCTCCCCCCGATTCCTGGAGGGTTTGCGGGGTCTCGATCGACCGCGAGGGCCCGGGAACCCTCCAGAGATCGCCGGAAAAAGCGGTCGCTGGCGCGGCGGGTGGCGACCTACCGTCGGACGTCGTGCGCTCCCTGCCCCGCCGCGACCCCGGACGGCCGGACACCCGGTCCCCCGGGGCGTACATGCTGTGGCTGGGACGCCGGCAGGCCGGCACGATCACGGGCGGCGTGGTGCTCGGCGTCGTGTGGATGCTCGCGCAGGCGCTGGTGCCGTGGGCGTTGGGCAACGCGGTCGACGCCGGCATCGAGATCAGGGACGCCGCAGCGCTCCTGACGTGGGCGGCGGTCCTGCTCGGACTGTCGCTGGTGCAGGCGGCGTCGGGCGTCGCACGCCACCGGCTCGCGGTGTCGAACTGGCTCCAGGCCGCACTGACGAGCTCTCAGCTGGTGGGGCACCACGTCACCCACGTCGGCGCGGCGATGCCGAGCCGACTGCCGACCGGCGAGGTGGTCTCCACGGTCGCGAGCGACGCGGTCCGGCTGGGCGACGCCTACGACGTCACGGCGCGGTTCGCCGGGGCGGTCGTGGCCTACGCCACCGTCGCCGTGCTGCTGTTGCGCGCGTCCGTTCCGCTCGGACTCGTGGTGCTGGTCGGCGTGCCGGTGACCGCTGCGCTGCTGGCGTTCGTCGTCCGGCCGCTGCAGCGCCGCCAGCACAGCCACCGGGACGTCGCGGGGCGGCTGACCACCCTCGGGTCCGACACCGTCGCGGGCCTGCGCGTGCTGCGCGGCGTCGGCGGCGAGGGCGTGTTCCTGAGCCGCTACACCGAGCGCTCTCAGGAGGTGCGCCGCGCCGGCGTCGCGGTGGCCGGGGTGCAGTCGTGGCTGGACGCGCTGCAGGTGCTGCTGCCCGGCGCCTTCGTCGCACTTGTCACCTGGCTCGGCGCCCGGTTCACGCTGGCCGGCACGATCACGCCGGGCGAGCTGGTGTCCTTCTACGGCTACGCCGCCTTCCTCGTCGTCCCGCTGCGGACGGCCACGGAGATGCTGCAGAAGACCATCCGGGCTCACGTTGCCGCCGAGCGCATCCTCGGCGTCCTGACGGTGCGGGCCGCGGTGCGCGACCCCGAGCAGCCGGCGGCGGAGCCGCCACCTGCCAGCCTGCTGCACGACCCGACCTCCGGGCTGACCGTGCGTCCGGGCACGTTCACCGCCCTGGTGAGCGCCGACCCGGCGGCCGGTGCGGCGGTCGCCGACCGCCTCGGCAGGTTCCGGGACGACGACGGGCACCCGCCCGCGCGCCTGGGCGGCGTGCCGCTCACCGACCTCCCGGTCGCCGCCGTCCGGCGGCGGGTGGTGGTGGCCGACACCGACCCGCGTCTGTTCACCGGGACACTGCGCAGCGAGCTGGACCCGTGGGGCCGGCACCGGGACGACGAGCTGCTGGCAGCCGTCGAGGCGGCGGCTGCCACCGACGTCCTGGAGGCACTGCCGCGCGGGCTGGACGACGAGGTCACCGAGCGCGGACGATCGTTCTCGGGCGGCCAGAGGCAGCGAATTGCCTTGGCGCGCAACCTGCTCAGCGACGCCGAG
>JBMOMI010000004.1:0-1665 GCA_049325235.1 Actinomycetota bacterium
CGGCCTGCGCCAGGGCTGGGCGTTCGCCTGGCGCGCTCTGCTCGGCGCGGAGATCATCGCGGTCGGCGGCGGCCTCGGCTCCGGGCTGGGGGCGCTGCTGCACGAGGGCCGCGAGCGGGCCGACATGGCGGTGGTCATGGCCGCCGTCCTGCTCATCCTCGCCGTCGGCGTGGCCGTCGAGGTGCTGGCGTTCCGCCCCCTCGAGCGCCGGGTGCTCCGGCGCCGGGGCCTGCGCCCGGAGACCGCGCCGTGACCGCCGGGCTGCCCCTCACCCTCGACGTGCGCGGACGCCGCGTGGTCGTGGTGGGCGGTGGGCCGGTCGGCGCTCGGCGGGCCCGGCAGCTGGTGGACGCCGGGGCAGACGTGCACGTGGTGGCGCCCGCGCTGTGCGAGGACCTGGCGGACCTGGTCGAGGCGGGACACGTCACGTGGAGACCACGCGACTACGTCGACGGTGACCTGGACGGCGCATGGCTCGTGCACACGGCCACCGGGGACCGGTGCGTGGACGACGCGGTGGCAGAAGCCGCTGCAGCACAACGGATCTGGTGCGTCCACGCGGGCGACGCGGCCGCCGGCACGGCCCGCACGCCGGCGACGGCCCAGGTCGGAGACGACGTGCTCGTCTCGGTGTCGTCCGTGCCCGGGACCGCACCCGACCCGTTGCGGGCCAAGGCGATCGCGGACGCGGTGGCCCTCGCGGCGGACACCGGCTCGCTGCCGCTACGTCGCCGGCGTCCCCGTTCCGGGGTCGGCCGGGTCGCGCTCGTCGGAGGGGGGCCGGGCGACCCGGGGCTCATCACGACCCGCGGCCGGCAGCTGCTCGCGCAGGCCGACGTGGTGGTGGTCGACCGCCTCGCCCCCCGGGCGCTGCTGGACGGCCTGCCGGACGACGTTCTGGTCGTCGACGTCGGCAAGGAGGCCGGGCACCACACCGCCACCCAGGACGAGATCAACCTGCTGCTCGTCGAGCACGCCCGGGCCGGCCGGAACGTGGTGCGCCTCAAGGGAGGAGACCCGTACGTGCTCGGCCGGGGTGGCGAGGAGCGGCTCGCGTGCGAACGGGCCGGCGTCCCCGTCGAGGTCGTGCCGGGCGTGACGTCCGCGGTGTCGGTGCCGGCCGCGGTCGGCATCCCGGTCACGCACCGCGGGGTGGCTCGCGGCTTCACGGTCGTCACGGCGCACGACGAGCTCGCCGACCTGCCTCCGGGCGGCGACCACACGGTCGTGCTGCTGATGGGCGTGTCGGGGCTGGCCCGGGCGGCGGAGGCGCTGGTGGCCGGCGGCCGCTCGCCGCGCACTCCGGTGGCGGTCGTGGAGGACGGCTTCGGGCCGCGCCAGCGCCTGACCGTGGGCACCCTGGCCACCATCGCCGAGCTCGCGCGCGAGCGGGGCGTGCGGCCGCCGGCGGTGACGGTGGTCGGGGACGTCGTCCGGCTCAGCCGAGGACCCCACCAGCGCAGGTGCGTTCCTGGCGGATGACGCAGCTTCGTCTGTTCCACCGCAACGGTGACGCGTCTTGCCGAGACGGCCTCATCGGCGCCGTTCCGGACGTTCAGTAGAGATGACCGACCCGCACCGGCCGGTCGGTGAGGAGCGTCCGGAGGTCGTCATGAAGGTTCTGCGCAACCGGTTCTGGATGACGCTCGCCGCCGCCGGCCTCGT
>JBMOMI010000005.1:0-1663 GCA_049325235.1 Actinomycetota bacterium
GGTAGCTCGCCGGCACGCGGGACGCGGCGCCGGGCCGCGGGTGCGGCGCGTTCTGGGCGCCGCGCACGGTCACCGTGGACCCGCGCGGCTCGGCACACCGGGCGCCGGTGTTCAGCGGCGGGAGGTTCGCCGTGCGGTTGGGGTCGGTGCGCTCGGTGCCCTCGTACCCGCGCTCGCAGGCGGGCGGCTCGGAGCTCAGCGCCAGGCCGTAGTGCGCCGTCCCGTCCCCCGGGACCACGGTGTACCCGCCGGTGACCACCGCGGGGTACGTGACCAGCAGCTGCTCGACGCCGTCCACGCGGGCCACGGTCACCTCCCCGATCGTCAGCAGGTTGGCGAGCAGCCCTGCGATCGCCGGGCGGTTCTCGGTGAGCAGCGTGTCCAGCTCCCCCGAGGCGACGACGCCGCGGTCCAGCACGGTGCGCAGGTCGGAGTCGACCGGCTCGGAGGCGAGCGTCTCGGAGAGGTCCGCGAGGTCGGCGGCGAACGAGCGGATCGCCGGGCCGGTGTCGCGCTGGGTGTCCAGCACGACGGCGCCGTCCTCGATGAGCGTGAGCGTCTCCGGCAGCGCCTCGGTGGCCGACAGCGTCAGCCGGTCCCCGGCGTCCAGCAGCCGCTGGAGGTCCCGGCCGCCGGAGGCGAACGCCTTGCCCAGCTCGTCGACGACGGTGACGAGGTCCTGCTTGTCGACCGACTCGATCAGCCGGCTGCTGTTCAGCAGCAGCTGCTCGGTCGGGACCGGCGTCCGGGTGCGGTCCCGGGGGATCGTGTCACCGGCCGCCAGGAACGGGCCGGAGTCGGTCGCCGGCTGCAGGTCCACGTACTGCTCCCCGACCGCGGACCGGTTCTCGACCACCGCGTCGGTGTCCCTCGGGATCCTCGTGCCGCCCTCGATGCGCAGGTCGACGCGCACGCCGTCGTCGGTCAGGCGCAGCCGGTCGACGCGGCCGACGGTGACGCCGCGGTAGGTCACCTCGGCGTTCTCGAAGATGCCCCCGGACGACGCGAGGTCGGCGCTCACGACGTACGTGCTGCTCAGCAGCGCGTCGCCGAGGCCGACGTAGCGGGCCGCGACGTAGCTGACGCCGACGACGGTGAGCAGCGCGAAGGCCAGCAGCTGGACGACGGTTCCGCGCCGGATCATCCGACACCTCCGAGCAGCAGGCGGCCGAGGCCGGAGTCCTGCCCGGTGCCCAGGCCGGGCAGGCCGGGCTGCCCGGGCACCGGCAGGCCCGGCTGCCCCGGGAGGGGGGCGTCGCAGCCGTCGGGCAGCACGCCGCCCACCAGCTCGCACACCGGTTCGGTCGGGTCCGGCAGGTCCGGCAGGCCCGGCAGGTCCGGGGGGGCGGGCGGCCCGCCGCCGGCCGGCGGCTCGCAGCCCGGCCGGCCGAGCTGGAGGCACACCGCCTGGAAGTCGAGGTCCGCCGTCACCTGCAGGTTCGTGTAGTCGCCGCGGATGCCCTCGACGGCGCTGTCGGAGAACGGGTACGTCAGGAACAGCTCGAGCGACTGCGTCAACGCGTCGCCGGACGCCGCGAGCTGGGTGAGCACGGGGTCGAGGGCCCGCAGGTTCGCCACGGTGTCCTCCTGCGACGCCTCGATGACCCGAGTGGCGGTGACCCCGAGGTCGGACAGCGCGGTGAGCATCGCGGTGAGCTGCTCG
>JBMOMI010000006.1:0-1660 GCA_049325235.1 Actinomycetota bacterium
GTCACGGAGCGGTTCGCCCGCCGGGTCGGGCCGCCGTTCGGGGCGGTCGAGCGCGGCGCGATGGAGGTCAAGGGCAAGGGCACGCTGCGGACCTACTTCCTCCTCCCACCCCCCGGTGATCAAGGACTCCGAGCGTGATCAAGGAATCCGGGCACCGTCACGCTCGGCCGCCACGGCGCGAGACGCCTCAGCCGATGCCGCCGGCCTGCGTCACACCGCCGTCGACGACGAGGGTCTGCCCGGTCACCCAGGCCGCGTCGTCCGACAGCAGGTACGCCACGGCCCCCGCGACGTCCTCGGGGACGCCGAGCCGCCGCAACGGGTACGCCGCGGCGACCTGCTCCTCGCGGCCCTCGTACAGCGCCGTCGCGAACCGCGTCTTGACGACGGCCGGCGCGACCGCGTTGACCCGCACCGCCGGCGCGAGCTCGACGGCCAGGGACGCGGTCAGGTGGCTGAGGGCGGCCTTGCTCACGCCGTAGAAGGCGATCCCAGTTGCGGGCCGGACGCCGGCGACCGAGGAGACGTTGACCACGGCGCCGCCGTGCTCGGCCATCCCGGCGGCCAGGGCTTTCTGCACCCACGACAGCGCCGCGACGACGTTCACCTCGAGGATCTTGCGCGCCGCGCCGAGGTCCAGCTCGGCGAGCGGCCCGTAGGCGGGGTTGATCCCGGTGTTGTTGACCAGCAGGTCCACCGGACCGAACGCCGCTGCGGTGCGGGCGAGGACGGCGTCCGCGTGGTCGGGGTCGTCCGCCTTGCCCGGGACGCCGAGCGCGTGCTCGGGCCCGCCGAGGGACTCCACCGCGGCGGCGAGCGGCTCGGCCGAGCGGGCGGTGACCGTGACGCGCGCGCCCTCCTGCACGAGGCGCTGGGCGATCGCCAGGCCGATCCCGCGGCTCGCGCCGGTGACGACGGCGACCTTGCCGGCGAGGCCCCTCACAGCCCGAGGTCCCGTCCGATGAGCTCCTTCATGATCTCGTTGGAGCCGGCCCAGATCTTCGTCACCCGGGCGTCGCGCCAGGCGCGCGCGACCCGGTACTCGTTCATGTACCCGTAGCCGCCGTAGAGCTGGACGCACTCGTCCAGGACGTCGTTCTGCACCTGGGCGGACCACCACTTGGCCTTGGCCGCGTCGACCGCCGACAGCTCGCCCGCGCAGTGCGCGAGCACGCACTGGTCGACGAAGGCCTGGGTGACGTCGACGGCCGTGACGAGCTCGGCGACTTTGAACTTGTTGTGCTGGAACGATCCGACGGCCTGGCCGAAGGCCTTGCGCTCCTTGATGTAGTCGACGGTCTCGAGAAGGATCTGCCGCGCGTGCGCGATGTTGCTCACCGCGGCGCCGATCCGCTCCTGCACGAGCCGCTCCATCATGTGCACGAAGCCGCGGTCCACCTCGCCGATGACGTTGGCCGCGGGCACGCGGACGTCGGAGAAGAACAGCTCGGCCGTGTCCGACTCGGTCTGGCCGACCTTGTCCAGCTTGCGCCCGCGGGTGAAGCCCTCCATGCCGGTCTCGACGCCGAACAGGGTGATGCCCTTGGCGCCCTTGTCCGGAGACGTGCGCGCGGCCACCACGACGAGGTCGGCGGACCAGCCGTTGGTGATGAACGTCTTCGAGCCGTTCAGCACCCACTGGTCGCCGTCGCGGACCGCG
>JBMOMI010000007.1:0-1659 GCA_049325235.1 Actinomycetota bacterium
CCCGCGTGGCCGCTGCCGGAAGCCGTTTCGGGCGAGGGACCGGGTCACCGCCGACCGATCCCAGCTCCTCGACCCGCCACTGCCCGTCCACGACGCGCAGGCGCACCTCGATCGTGCGGGTCGCCGTCCGCTCCTCGCCGTCGTCCGCGAGCAGGCGATGACGCACGACCGCCATCACGACGGCGTAGGTCGCCCCGCCGCCGAGGGGAACGAGACCACCGAGCTGCGGGTAGATCACCTGGCCGCTGGCCTGGGCCTCGGCCACCAGCAGCGGCGCGGCCCGTTCCCGCAGCACCGCCACGTCCAGGGAGGGAGCCGCCACCGGCTGCAGGGCCCGGTCCACGACGCCGACGGGGTCGGCGCCCCGCTCGTAGGTCGTCAGCGCCTCGAGAAAGCGGGAGGCGACGGTCTTGGCGTTGGGGAACACTTCCCCGGGGACCGGCTGGTAGGACGGCACGCTGGGCAGGGCGGTCGGTGTCGCGGTGCCCGTGGTACCCCCGGGACGGCCGGCCGCGCCGCCGCACGCCGCCAGGAGCGAGACCGCGGAGCCGCCGAGCAGCCCGAGCAGGGCGCGCCGGGTCACCGGCCCGCTCGGCGGGCCGTGGGCGTGCCCTGACGTCACCGTGCCTCCTCGTCCCCGTGGGTCATCGTCCCCTGGACCATCGCGACCGGCGTCCACCGCTGTGGACGCGACGGCGAAGCTCAGCCGGAGACCTCGACCTCGATCTCCATGCCTCGTCCGCGGTGGTCACCGACAGTGCACCACAACGTGTAGCGACCTTCGCGGAGGCTGACCGTCAGCTGCCCGGTCGCTCCGGGGGCAAGCGTCTCGGTCACCTGCTCGGGCAGCTCTGGTCCGGAGATCGCCAAGTCGTGTGGCACCGACCCGGCGTTGGTGACGCGGAAGGTGTAGTCGCCGGGCGCGAACGACGTGCGCTCGAGGTCGATGGTGAAGTCCCTCTCCGTGACGGTCACGGGCTCACCGGTCGGCGCACTCGTCGCGACGCCCTCCGTGGACGCTCCGCTGCTGCACGACGACGTCGCGAGCAGCGCTGCGGCGAGCGCCCCCGCGCCTCGCGCTCTGGCGGATGACGAAGAAGGCACCATCACCAGGCCATCATCCCCTGCGGCGCCGGCTCAGCGAACAGTGGGATCCACCGCGCCCGCGTCAGGTGCTCGGGCGCTCGGCGCCGGCGCCGGACGTCGTCCGGCCTGGCCCACGGCGAGCACCGCGCCGACGGCCACGCTGACCAGCGCCCACAGCTGCGGCTGGGTCAGGCCCCACAGCGCGGGGTCGTTGACGCGGAGCAGCTCCACCAGGAACCTGGCGACTCCGGACAGGGCGAGGTACGCCCCGAACACGGCGACCGGCGTCAGCCGGCGGCCCAGCGCCCACAGGGCCAGGGCGATGACGCCGGCACCGACCGTCTCGTAGAGCGGAGTCGGGTGCACCGGGACGTCGGTCGGGACCACTCCGGCCGGGAAGCGCATCCCCCAGGGCAGGTCGGTGGGGCGTCCGTAGGTGCCGTCACCGGCCAGCAGGCAGCCCAGCCGGCCGATGCCGTACGCAACGGTCAGCGGGACGGCGGCGGCACCGGCGACGACGCCGAGCGGCAGACCGTGTCTGCGGGTGATCACGAGGGCGGCGACGACACCCCC
>JBMOMI010000008.1:0-1652 GCA_049325235.1 Actinomycetota bacterium
GCTCGGTGTCCTCCACGGCCCGGTTCCCCGCGTCGTGCTCGCTGCCTTGCACGTGGAGGGAGTCGAGCACCGTGCCGTCCTCGGTCACTACGACGGATTCGCTCGGTGCGAGCACCGTCCACGGCGGGACTCCGGTCGTCGCCTCGGTGGGGAAGCCAGCCACAGGAAGGGAGAGGGCGCCCACGGCTGTCGGAGTCGGAGAACCCCTCGTCATGGGAACGGGGACCGAGGACAGTCGTTCAGTACGAACACGACCGGCGGAGCCGTGAGCGACCGGACCGCGGGCGACCGAGCGGTCCTGTGACGTGTTCACCGCGCTCGGAGGTAGCCCAGGCTGCGGCGCACCCTCGCGACGAGACTGCGGCGCACCGGCGGATTTCCACCAAGGGGATAGCCGGCGACTTCCGGCCACCAGGAGCGCGTCACCTCCGGCCACAGCACACGCTGAACGTTCTGTCCCCGGCGTGACTGGTGGGCCAGCATCGCGCACAACAGACGCCGCGATGCCAGTGGCCACATGACGTCGTCCCAGACGAGGTCGTACTCCGCCGACCAGCCGGCGGCCCAGCTCCCGACCCTGTTCTCCCAGTAGGCGAGATCGTGAACCGGGTAGCCGGTCGCCCCAGGATCGTCTCGCAACCACTCCTGCCACGCCTGGAGGGCGAAAGGGTGCGTCCCCATGTGCGTCTCGAGCGCCAGCCTTCCGGCCGTGGGACGTCGGGCGAACCTGGCCCCGCCGAGACCGGCCTTGACCACGCCGGCCACGTGTCCGGTCACGGCGACTCGACCTGCCGTGCAAGGCAGCAACGCGTGCGCGTTCGCCGCGTACCCGGCATTGCCCGGCCCGTCCTGGGCTCGGTAGAGCGCCATGAAGGTAGCCGGCGGAGGAACGGCCTGCACGGTCTGGTGGTCCAGTCCGAGGTCAGCCGTCATCTGCTGGGCGATCTCGACGTCCTCGGTCGAACCCTCAGGGTTGCGGATCGTGACGAGCTGAAGTCGATCCAGCACGGTCCGCGCTCCGGCGAGCAGCAGGCGCGAGTCCGCACCGGCCGTCAGCAAGAGAGTCAGCGGGGCACGGGACGCCATCGCCTCCAGGGAACCCCTGACGGTGCGCTGCAGGAGGGTTCGCAGTTCCCCCACGGGCAGCCTCACGTCCTTCGGTGGCGGCAGGACCCGCCGGACCTGCCCTGACCTCAGGTCGAGGACACGATTCGGCAGTAGGCGACGAACGCCGGCCCAGGGCGTGGCGACACCTGGCCACCAGCTTCCGCCCCGCATCCCGCGGTAGGCGTCCGACGCCGTCCATGCGAGGGCGCCGCCGTCGGGTGCAGCCCCGACGTGCTCTGCGAGCAACGCGGGTCCGCTCGCGACAGCAACCCCGCCTCCGTACAGAGTGTGCACCGCCTGTCGACCGCCCGCAGCATCCGACAGCACCCACTCCCGGTCCACACCGAGCCAGACGAGGAGGTAGCGCCCCACCAGGTCGTCGGCGAGGCGGGCCACCGCCAACACGTCACCGGAACATCGCGCCATCTCGGCCAGGATCTGCTCTTCAGGTGCGGCGGGACGGCGAGGGTCCGTGACGTACCCGATGAGCACGACCTGTCCACGGGGCGCGTCGACGACGGTGACGGGCAGGTCGGGGTGGTGGT
>JBMOMI010000009.1:0-1652 GCA_049325235.1 Actinomycetota bacterium
GGGCCTCGTCCAGGTCCGTGTAGCCGCCCTCGGCCTCGTCGTCGGACAGACCGCACTTGACCGCCGCCGCGCTCATCAGGTGCAACGCGGTCGTCGTGATCACCTCGATCGCAGGGACCTCGGCGATGTCGCGGGCAGCGGCGGACCCGGGCGGCGACTCGGGCGGCGACTCGGGCAGCGACTCGGGCGGCGATTCGGGCGGCGGGGTCATGGGTGCTACCCTCTCAGGCGACCGACCGGCACCCAACCGTGCCGGTGCGCGAAGCGGAGGAAGCTCCCACCCGCACGGCCGAGACGGCCGTCGGGTCCTGGTCAGCCCGCCGGAGGCGTCCGACGTCCCCCGGCGGTGCAGGTGTTCGCCGGGCCACCGGGCCCGGCCGACAGCCGACCGGCAGGCCCCCGTCAGCGCTCGCGGACGGGGGCCTTTCCCGTCCCGCGACGGCCACCGGCACGAACCCACCGTCGAGCGAGGAGCAGCACATCAGCGAGCCGCGCATCAACGACCGGATCCGCGTCCCCGAGGTGCGACTGGTCGGCCCGAACGGGGAGCAGGTCGGCGTCGTCCGCGTCGAGGACGCCCTGCGCCTGGCCCAGGAGGCGGACCTCGACCTGGTCGAGGTGGCCCCCCAGGCCAAGCCGCCGGTCTGCAAGCTCATGGACTACGGCAAGTACAAGTACGAGGCGGCCATGAAGGCGCGCGAGGCCCGCAAGAAGCAGGCCAACACCGCGCTGAAGACGGTCCGCCTCCGACTCAAGATCGACCCGCACGACTACGCGACGAAGCGGGGCATGGCCGAGAAGTTCCTGCGCGCCGGGGACAAGGTCAAGGTCATGATCATGTTCCGTGGCCGTGAGCAGTCCCGTCCCGAGATGGGGTACCGACTGCTGCAGCGCTTCGCGGCGGACGTCGCGGAGGACGGCTCGGTGGAGTCCAGCCCGCAGCAGGACGGCCGGAACATGGTGATGGTCATCGGCCCGCACAAGAAGAAGGCCGAGGCCAGGGCCGAGCAGCGCCGCCGCCGCGAGGAGCAGGCGGCCGCCCGGTCCGAGCCGGCCGGCCAGGACTGACGCCCGACACGACACGAGGAGGAAGCGGCAGCCATGCCGAAGCAGAAGACGCACAGCGGTACCAAGAAGCGGTTCCGCCTCACCGGCTCGGGCAAGGTCATGCGTGAGCAGGCCAACCGGCGCCACCTGTTCGAGGGCAAGCCCACGACCCGCACCCGCCGCCTGGCCCAGGACGTCGTGGCGTCCGCCGCGGACCTGAAGAAGGTCAAGAAGCTCCTCGGCAAGTGAGCCGAACCGACCCCTGACACCCCTAGGAGTACTCACGTGGCACGCGTGAAGCGGGCGGTCAACGCCCAGAAGAAGCGCCGGGAGACCCTGGAGCGCGCCAGCGGCTACCGCGGTCAGCGGTCCCGCCTGTACCGCAAGGCGAAGGAGCAGGTCACCCACTCCCTCGTCTACGCCTACCGCGACCGCCGGGCCCGCAAGGGCGACTTCCGCCGCCTGTGGATCCAGCGGATCAACGCGGCGGCCCGCGCCAACGGCATGACCTACAACCGGTTCATCCAGGGCCTCAAGGCCGCCGGGATCGAGGTCGACCGCCGCATGCTCGCCGAGCTCGCGGTGGGCGACGCCGCCGCGTTCGC
>JBMOMI010000010.1:0-1646 GCA_049325235.1 Actinomycetota bacterium
GACGTGGCCGACCAGCTGCCCGACGACGAGACCGTCAGCGAGGCCTGCCTCGTCGTCTCCGAGCTGCTCGGCAACGCCGTGACCCACGCCCGTGCGCTGCCCGACGGGCGGGTGCTCATGCGCTGGCAGGTGCGCGGTCCGGTCGTGGACGTCGAGGTCACCGACGGTGGTGGCGCGGGCGAGGTGCGCCCCGCCCGGGCGTCGGTCATGTCGGTGCACGGCCGGGGCCTGCGGATCGTGCGCAGTCTCGCCCACGAGTGGGGTGTGCACGAGGGCGAGAACGGCCAGCGCACCGTCTGGGCGTCCCTCGGCGGGCCGTCGCGGCGCCGCCGCGCCACCTGATCGCCGGAACCGCTTGCCACCGCCCCAGCGACGAGCCGTCGGTACGCTCCGCGACCATGGCCACCAAGCAGCGCCGTCCCGCCGCCCGTGACGCCGACGTCCCCGTCGTCGGCCCGCGCGAGCCCTGCCCGTGCGGCTCGGGCCGGCGCTACAAGCTGTGCCACGGCCGGCGCGCGGCGTCCGCCGACGTGGCCCTGGTCGCCCGGCCCTTCGAGGGGCTACCGGCCGAGTGCGACTGGGTGGCGATGCGGGAGATCGTCCCGGCGGCCACCGCCACCGTGCGGCTCGCCGAGGAGTACGGCGGCGAGGAAGTCACCGTCGCGACCGTCCTGCCGATGGCATGGGCCGCGATGCGACGCCAGGACGGCCGGGTGTTCGCCGGGATGCAGGTGACCGGCGGCTCCGGTGACGCCAGCCGGGACGTCGCCTCCGCGCTGCTGCGGGCCGTCCAGGCCGACCCCGGGACGCCGGTCGAGGGCGTCGGTCTGCCCGGCGCCGGTCCGCGGCTGCAGGACGTCCTGGACCCGGACGTCCCGCTGCGTGTGCAGGTGCACTCCGGCTTCGACTTCTGGCTGGACGACTCCGAGGCGGCCCGGACGCCCGACGTCCAGGCCTCGATGGAACGGGCGAACGCCGCCGTCGTCCCCACCGAGCGGCTCACCGGCGTCGAGGCGGCCTACTGGGCGCGGATCGGCGACCGCGAGCACCTGCGGTGGGTGCTGCCGCACGCCGAGGAGCCGCTGCTCGACGCGCTCGCCCGGCTGCACGCGCGCGGCGAGTCGTCGCTCGGCGAGGGCTCCCGCTACATCGGCGCCTTCCGCGCGCACGGGCTGCTCGTGCCGGTCTGGGACCTGGCCCCCGGGACGTCGGTCGACGGCGCCGAGGAGCCGGCCGCCGCGTTCGCGTCGCGGCTGGAGCAGGCGATGGCGGACGACGCGCCGCTGACCGCCGAGGAGCGGCGCGCCCGCGCCGGCGTCGTGTCGCGTCAGCTCACCCTGCGCTGACCCACCCCTCCCCCGCGATCATGCACTCCGCCGTGATCATGGAGTCCCGCCACCCGGTGCGGATGTGACCGGGTGCAGCGGCGCCTAGGTTGGACGCCAACGACCGTACGAGGGAGGGAAGCGATGATGGGGACGACGGTGCGAGGGCTGGTCGCCGCGGCCACGGGGATCGCAGAGGTCGCCGGGGTGGGACTGCGCCAGCTGCGGTCCTCGATGGCCGCGCGCGGCGCCGAGCAGAACCCCATGGCTCTGGCCGGTCGCGTGCGGGAGATGGTGCGGCACGAGGTGCAGCGCTCGATC
>JBMOMI010000011.1:0-1644 GCA_049325235.1 Actinomycetota bacterium
GCCTGGGCGTCGGGATCCGTTCGGCGCACGTGGCCACGTACGCCGGCCAGGCGGTGGACGTGCTCTACGTGGTCGGACCGGGCGGCGGGCCGCTGCCGGCACCGCTGGAGCGGGCCGCCGTGTCGGCCCTGCGGGCGGCCGCTGACGTACCCTGAGGCCCGTTCGCCGTCCGCTACCTCCCGCGACAGGACCTGCCGCCCGTGTTCTCCACGCTGTCCGACCGGCTCACCGCGACGTTCAAGAACCTGCGGGGCAAGGGCCGGCTCTCCGAGGCCGACGTCGACGCGACCGTCCGGGAGATCCGGCGCGCCCTGCTCGACGCGGACGTCGCGCTGCCCGTCGTCCGCGAGTTCGTCGCCAAGGTCCGTGAGCGGGCGCTCGGCGCCGAGGTCTCGCAGGCGCTCAACCCCGCCCAGCAGGTCGTCAAGATCGTCAACGAGGAGCTTGTCGCGATCCTCGGCGGCGCGACGCGGCGGCTGACATTCGCCAAGACCCCGCCGACCGTGATCATGCTGGCGGGCCTGCAGGGCTCCGGGAAGACGACGTTCGCCGGCAAGCTCGGCCACCTGCTCGAGCAGCAGGGGCACACGCCGCTGCTCGTGGCGGCGGACCTGCAGCGGCCGAACGCGGTCACCCAGCTGCAGGTGGTCGGCCAGCGGGCCGGCGTCCCGGTGTTCGCGCCCGAGCCGGGCAACGGCGTCGGCGACCCGGTGGACGTCGCCCGCCGCGCGGTCGCCGAGGCGCGGACCAAGCAGTACGACGTCGTCGTGATCGACACCGCCGGCCGCCTCGGCATCGACGCCGAGATGATGCAGCAGGCGGCCGACATCCGCGACGCGGTCGACCCCCACGAGGTGCTGTTCGTCCTGGACGCGATGATCGGCCAGGACGCGGTCGCGGTCGCCCAGGCGTTCTCCGAGGGCGTCGGGATCACCGGCGTCGCCCTCACGAAGCTGGACGGCGACGCCCGGGGCGGTGCCGCGCTGTCGGTGGCGTCGGTGACCGGCAAGCCGGTGATGTTCGCCTCCACCGGCGAGAAGCTCGGCGACATCGAGCTGTTCCACCCCGACCGGATGGCCTCCCGCATCCTCGACATGGGTGACGTGCTCACCCTCATCGAGCAGGCGGAGCGGGCGTTCGACGCCCAGCAGGCCGAGGACCTCGCGACGCGGTTCCTCGAGGGCGAGGACTTCACGCTCGAGGACTTCCTCGTCCAGATGCAGGGCCTGCGCAAGATGGGCTCGCTGAAGAAGATGCTCGGGATGCTCCCGGGCATGGGGGAGCTGCGCGAGCAGCTCGAGCAGTTCGACGAGCGGGAGATCGACCGCATCGAGGCGATCGTGCGCTCGATGACTCCCGGCGAGCGGCGCTCCCCGAAGATCATCAACGGCTCGCGCCGCGCCCGCATCGCGCGCGGGTCGGGCGTCACCGTCACCGAGGTCAACCAGCTCCTCGAGCGCTTCGCCGACGCGCAGAAGATGATGCGCCAGCTGCGCCGCGGCGGGGGTATGCCGGGGATGCCGGGGATGCCGGGCATGCCGCCGGGCATGCCGGGGATGCCGGGCCTCGGCGGGGGCAAGAAGGCACGCGGCCGCGCCGCGCCGAAGGGCAAGCAGCGCAAGGCGAAGTCGGGCAACCCCGCCA
>JBMOMI010000012.1:0-1639 GCA_049325235.1 Actinomycetota bacterium
GCCCGCTTCCTGGCGGACTTGGATACGCAGTCGCATGTCGGGTCTCGTCATCACACCGTGCCTCGATTCATGCTCAAGAGGTGGGCCGACAAGTCATTGCAGGTGCAGACCTATAGCCGCATCGAGGGGCGGTTCGCGACCAGGAACGTCAGCGACTTGGCCATCAAGGACTTCTACACTTTCATCGACCTCGCGGGTCGGAAGGACTCGTCGATGGAGTCCATCCTCAACGTCGGGGTCGAGAAGCCGGCCGACGCGGTGCTTAACGCTCTCCTGGGCAACCCGTTCGCCGCGCCGAGGACCGCAGAGGTGTCGGACCTCGCGACGCTGGCCCAGTTCGCCGCGTTCCAGGTGGTTCGCACGGCTCGGCACCGGCGCGAGGGCGAGCTGCACGCCGAGTGGCTGGCGAAGACCATGGCGCAGGGCCAGATCGCGGATTCCACGCTGCGCGAAATCGTAGTGACACCGCACCAGAACGACGCCATCCGCAGGATAGGCGAGGCGGCGTTCCAGTTCATGGGCCTGTTCGCGTGTCGCCGGCTCGCGCTCTTGCTGCTGGACCGTCCACGGCTTCTCATCGGCGACGACCCGGTCCTGGTCAACCCCGGTCCGAAGGACGACACCCACGTGGCGGACTGCTTCCTGACCGACGCACAGATCTCGGCCCGGATGGCCCGCCAGCGCCGGAAGAAGAAGGGCCGTCGCCGGCGGCAGGTGGGCCGCATCGTGCACTTCAGCTCGACGGTCCCGCGGGGCCTGGGCGTCGCGCTCGAGATCGTCCTCCCCGTCAGCCCGCGGGCCGCGCTGCTGTGGGGGCCGCTCCAAGATACGCCGTAGACGGGTGACATCGTGCGGCAGCGGTTGGACGAGGCGGAGTCGGAGCGGTTCGCGGACCTTGCGAATGAAGCGATGTGTGTGCAGGCGCTGGACTGGGTGGTCTCGACGCCGTCCGATGAGCAGTTCGCCAACCGTCTGTTCCCCCCGGTGGGGCCGCTGATGCAGGTGTGCGACGGGGAGAACGCGGCATCGGTCGCGCTGAACGAGACGCCGCACCGGCTGCGTCCTGCCCGCATGTGGCAGGAGAGCCCGTAGATCCCGTGTCGCGGCTCCACCCCGCACTGCAGCTCGGCTCTCCGCTGCCCCTGTTCTGAGGCGCATCTTTCCGCGTCAGCCCACAGTAGTGACCGGATCTGCCGATGATCGGACGCCGCGCAGTTGTTCACGGACCTGCAAGACGGCCCGGATGGTCCCCCCTGACGTAGGGACGCGATGAAGCCTCGCCCTCGGGGTTGCAGGGGTTGACACCGTCCGCGGTCGCCGCTGCCTTGCTCGTGCGCGAGGGCCTCGTGCACGAATATCACCTACGACAACGCGTACAAGTACCAGGAGACGTTCGTCGCGGACGAACGGACCCCGAGGCGAGCGAGGCAGCCTGTCGGCACCCGACACCTGCGCCGGGGACACCGAGCAGCAGCCGAGCTGAGACGTCGCCTCGACCTCGTCGCCGCGTTTGCTGCACCGGATCTGTCGGAGGCCATCGGTACCGTCGGGGACGAGAGTTGCAGATCCAAGGGAGGGGCCCGTGCCCGAGAGTCGGCACAAGTACCTGTTCGAGCGCCTCGGCGACCACGACTTCCAG
>JBMOMI010000013.1:0-1635 GCA_049325235.1 Actinomycetota bacterium
GGGCGGCGATCCCGCCGAACACCGAGCTCGTCATGCGGCACAGCGCCGGCGCCGCCCGCACGGCGTTCCCGAAGGGGCATCGGTGGTTGCCGAGCACGATCCTCTCGTCGGTGACCTCGATGACGTAGAACCGGCCGTCGATCGCGTGCTTGAGGCGCACGTAGCACTCGGCGAGCTCCTGCGGGGTGAGCCTCTCGGTGAGCTGCCGCGCGAGCCGGAAGGCCGTCTCCATCTGCCCACCGACGGCGAGCCCCACCTGGGAGATGACCTCCTCGATCACGTGGGGGCCGGCGCTGTGCTCCACCGCCTGGGACAGCTGGACGACAAGGGCACGCAGGAACGACTCGCGGCCGAAACCGCCGTCGGTGTCGGCCTCCTCGAGGGCGGGCAGGACGTCCGGGGTCAGCGGCGGCGGGTCGAAGCTCGGCGACGGCGCCAGGTGCGTGACGAGGAACAGGCCCCGCGGGAGTGGCCCCACCGGACGGCAGCGAGAAGCCCGGCCCCAGGTCCCACACCTCGACGTCCGGTTCCTCGGCGTACCAGGACAACCGCACCCAGACGGGGCCGCTGGCGTGCTCCACCGCGTTGGCGAGGAGCTCGGTCACGACCAGCTCGGCGTCGTCGACCGCGGAGCCGGGCTCCGCGTGCCGCCGCAGGTACTCGCGGATCTGGCGGCGCAGGGAGTGGACCCCGACCGCTCCCTCCGACAGGTACCAGTCCATCCACCCCTCCCCGGCGCCGACGAGGGCTCACGCTACGCCGTGCCGGGCGGACCGGCGACTACGCAACGCAGTCACGGGTCGCCTTCGGTGAGAGCCGGCACGGGGACTCGAACCCCGAACCGCCCGATTACAAGTCGGGTGCGCTACCAGTTGCGCCATGCCGGCGGGTCGTGGGAGTTAGGGGCGGACACAGCCAGGGACAACAACGGGATTCCCATCACGTTGCGCAGTCGCCGGCCGTCCGTTCCCATGACCCGGGCGGGACTCTACCCGCTCAGGGAAGCGGTGACCGTTGCGGTCACCACCCCCTGAACCCACCTGCGCGTGCCGGACAGACGACCCGTTCGGGAGTGGTCGGCTCACCGTGCGATCAGCCCGCGCGGGGGCACCGTGCCTTTCAGTCGCCATCGTGCGGAGACCGCTCAACGCGTGGGTAAGTCCACCCCACGGGGGACCTTCGGGCCCGCCGTCGGCCACGGCCCGCGGTGTCCCGTCCTGAGGCCCCGGGCTGGCTGACCGATCAGCGGTGGACTCGGGGTCGTTCTGGGAGGACAGCGCCGTCATCACCGCCAGCAGGGCAGACGTGGCACACCGTTCCTGCTCCTCGGCGCCGTTGATTCCAGCCGTCGGAATCAGCCCGTGCGTCGTGCAAGGGCTCGTCACCCATGGTTCCCCCCGTTCCACAGTCCATGTGGCAACCCATGTGGCAGAGGAGGTAACCAGCCGAGAGGACAACGGATGGATGACCCGACCGGCGTGCCTCGGCCCTCCCGGATGAGCAAGCAGCCCGCGGCCGCGCACATGACAGGGCTCAGGCCCCACGAACGTGACGCAGGTGGCGGGCGGCGAGCTCGTGGTAGCGGTCGTTCTGGCCGGTGATCAGGTCCCCGTAGCCCTGCACGGAGATGGCTGC
>JBMOMI010000014.1:0-1634 GCA_049325235.1 Actinomycetota bacterium
GGGTGTGCGGCCCGGGGGGCCCCCACACGCGGGGAGGGGCGGGGGGTCAGAGGCCCTTGTCGCTGCGCTTGTCGATGTCCTGCGCGACCTGTGACTCGCCGCCGGTCGGCTTCTCGTGCCGCTCCTGCGCCGGGCGCCCGTCCGGCGACGGGATCCCACGATCCTCCTCGTGCCGCATCCACACCGTCCGCTGCGGGAACGGGATCTCGATGCCCTCGCGGTCGAACCGCCCCTTGATGCGGCGGCGCAGCTCGCGGGCGACCGTCCACTGCTCGAGCGGCACGGTCTTGACCACGAGGCGCAGGACGACGCCGTCGGCGGACAGCGCCTCGACGCCCCAGACCTCGGGGTCCTCCATGACGAGGTGGCCCCAGTCGGGGTCGGCCTTGATCTCGGCGCCGATCTCGCGCAGCACGTCCTGCACGCGGCCGACGTCCTCGCCGTACGCGACGGCGACGTCGAGGACGGCGCGGGCCCAGCCCTGCGACATGTTGCCGACGCGCAGGATCTCGCCGTTGCGGACGTACCAGACCGTGCCGTTGACGTCCCGCAGCCGGGTGACGCGCAGGCCGACCGCCTCGACCGAGCCGGAGGCCTCGCCGAGGTCGACGACGTCCCCGACGCCGTACTGGTCCTCGACGATCATGAAGATGCCGGACAGGAAGTCCTTCACCAGCGTCTGCGAGCCGAAGCCGAGGGCCACGCCGAGCACGCCGGCGCCGGCGATCAGCGGGCCGACGTTGATCCCGAACTCGGCCAGGACCATGAGCAGCACGATCGTCGCGATGACGCCGGTGCTGACGCTCTTGAGGATCGAGCCGATCGTCCGTGCCCGCTGCACGCGGCGCTCGCCGGCCAGCGGTGACTCCAGCAGCGCGGTGGGTCGCAGCCGGCGCCGGTGCTTGCGCTCCTCGCTGCTCGTACCGACGCCGACGTCGCCGTTGGCGATCCGGTCGGTCAGCTTGGTGATGCCGCGGTGCACGAGGAAGCGCAGCGCGAGGCCGACGACGACGATCAGCAGGATGCTGCCGAGCGTGCCGAGGATGCCGGCCATCCAGCGGGCCAGCTCGTCGTTGCCGGTCCAGTCGTACAGCAGCCCGCAGAACGTTCCGTCCTCGGCGCGGCACGCGGTCTGCGTCTCGTCGAGGACGCGGGAGAGCCTGCTCTCCGTCTCCTCCGGGGCGGGGGTCTGGGTGGTGGTCTCGGTCGGTGTCGGGGCGGGGGTCGACATCGGGCGTCGAGGGTAGCGACCCCGGCCCGTCAGGTCAGACCCAGCCCCGTGTGGTGCGCGGCGAACGCGAGCGTGTCGGCCACCAGGTCGACGGTGCGCGAGATCGCCCGGGCCCCGTGGCCGACGTCCTTCTCCCGGCGCACCAGGATCGGGGCCTCGGTGACCGGCGCGGACGTCGCGTGCTGCAGTGCCGCCGCCAGCTTGCGCGCGTGCAGCGGGTCCACCCGCGTGTCGCCGTCGAAGACGGTGAACAGCGTGGCCGGGTAGGGGACCCCTTCCCGCACGTTGTGGTAGGGCGAGTACGCCAGCAGCCAGCCGAGCTGCTCGGGGTCGTTCGCGTCGCCGTACTCCTCGCTCCACGTCACGCCCAGGCCGTGCAGCTGGTAGCGCACCATGTCCAGCA
>JBMOMI010000015.1:0-1633 GCA_049325235.1 Actinomycetota bacterium
GTCGCTCTGGTCATCGGTGGCGAGCTGAGGCCGTTCATCGGCAGCAGCAGGGTCGACCCGAGCGGAGTCGCCTGGTCGACGACGTTCGCGTTCGCGCTGCTGCTCTTCGCCGGCATCGTGCCGGCGATGGCCCTGCTCGCCGGCGCGGCCGCGCTCTCGGGGATCCTCTCGCGACGGGCCACGTTCCGGTGGCTGTTCAACGCCGGTCAGTACGCGCTCAGCCTGATGGCGGCATGGGCCGTGCTCGAGGCCTTCGACCGCGCGGCGAGCCTGACCGCCCTGTGGTCACCGCGAACGCTGGGGGACCTGGCCGTCGTCCTGCTGGCCGCCGCCGCGTACTTCGTCACCAACGAGCTGCTGGTGGCCGGGGCCGTCAGCGCGCTCACCGGCCGCACCGTCGTCGAGGACCTGCGGGCCGTGCTGACCTTCGAGGTCGCGGCGAACGGCGCGCAGCTGGCCCTGGCGCCGGTGGTGGCTCTCGTGATGCACCACGCCCCTGCGCTCACAGCGCTCGCGGTGCTACCCGTGGCTGCCATCCACCGGTCCGCGGCGGCCGAACGGGAGAGCCGGCACGCCGCCTCCCACGACGACCTCACCGACCTGGCCAACCGCAAGCACTTCGTGTCCCGCAGCGAGCGGGCCCTCGAGGAGTCGCGGCGCACCGGCGAGCCGGTCGCCGTCCTCGTCGTCGACCTGGACCGCTTCAAGGAGGTCAACGACGTCCTCGGCCACCCGGCCGGTGACGCGGTCATCGTCGAGGCCGCCCGGCGGATGCGCGCCGCGGTGGGCGACGCGGACGTCGTGGGGCGCCTCGGTGGCGACGAGTTCGCCGTCCTCGTTCCCGCGGCGCGCTCGCGGCAGGACGTGGAACGCGTCGCCCTGCGGCTGCGGGAGGCGCTCGAGACGCCGTTCCGGGTCTCGGGCCGCGACGTCGACCTCGGCGCCAGCATCGGCATCGCCATGGCCCCCGAGCACGCCGAGGACTTCGAGTCGCTGTTCACACGCGCCGACACGGCGATGTACGCCGCGAAGCGGGAGGGGACCGGGACCTGCTTCTACGGCCCCGAGCTCGACGCCGGGGCCGCGGTGCACCTCGGCGTCCTGGGCGCCTTGCGCCGAGCGCTGGACGCCGGGCACATCACGGTCGCCTACCAGCCGAAGGTCGCGATGGCCGACCACGCCCTCGACGGCGTCGAGGCCCTGGTGCGCTGGCGGGACGAGGACGGGTCCTTCCTTCCGCCGGACTACTTCGTCCCGCTGGCGGAGCAGTCCGGGCTGATGCCGCGGCTGACCGCGGCCGTGCTGGACCTGACCCTGGCACAGTGCGCGCAGTGGTCCCGGCAAGGGCTGCGGGTCCCGGTCTCGGTCAACATCTCCCTACGTGACGTGCTCGACCCCGACTTCGCGGTCGGGCTGGCGGCGCGGCTGGTGCGCTACGGCGTCCTGGCGTCGATGCTCACGCTGGAGATCACCGAGCGGGTCGTCACCGAGGACCTCTCCCGCGTTCGCGCGACGCTGCAGGAGCTGAGCGACATCGGGGTCCGCCTGTCCATCGACGACTTCGGCACCGGCTGGTCGTCGCTGGTTCTGCTGCGCAACCTCCCGGTGTCGGAGGTCAAGCTGGACCGGTCGT
>JBMOMI010000016.1:0-1629 GCA_049325235.1 Actinomycetota bacterium
CCGCGGTCCCGGAGGCGTCCAGGGTCAGCACCACCGCCACGTGGCCGGGGCAGCTGCGCTCGGACTCCAGCAGGAGCACGGCGCGCCGCAGCACCGGCCGCGGCTCGGCGCGGTCGGTGACCCCGTACACGGCCGGTCCGCCGAGGCCCGGCACCGTCCCGAGCCGCAGGCCGCCGGCCTGTGGGGTCGCCAGGTAGCGCTGCGCGAGCGTCTCCAGGACCTCCCAGTCGTCGTCCGGCTCGAAGGCCCGGGCCGAGACCACGGACGTCGCACTCTCCTGGCGCTGCAGGCCCTCCCTCGAGACCTCCAGGAGGAGGACGGCGTCCTGCCAGATCGGGTCCAGGTCGACGCCCGGCCGCGCGTTCCACGTGACCGGCAGGAGAAGACCCGTGTCCGACACGTACGGCGGGCCCTGCCGCTGCCGGTCCGCCTGCGTGACCAGCGCGGTCCGAAGGTAGGTGAGGACGGCGTCTCGACCGACACGGAGCCGCCCGCCGGTGGCCCGGTCGTCGACCACGAGGGTCGGAGCCAGGAAACGCGCGAGGTTGGGGATGCCGCTGTCCGCAGCCTCCTCGAAGCCGTCCGCCCACCGCTCGGCTGGCTCGGCCCAGGAGTCCGCGGCGTCGCCCGGCGGGCCGCCGCAGGCGGCGAGCGCGAGCGCGGTAGCCACCACCGCGACGACCGGTCCGGCAGCCCTGCGCATCGGGGTCACCCCCTGTTCTGGCAGTCGTTCAGCGGTTCGGTGCCGGTGACGGCGCGGAACTGCGCCGCCAGCGCCGCGCAGTCGTCGGCCGCGATGCGCGGGGAGGTCCAGGTCTGGTCCAGCAAGCCCCACGCCACCACATCGGCCACGCGCTCGGCCTCGGCGGAGGTCCCCGGCTGCCCGGACACCAGAGGCCGGGTCAGCCACCGGTGGCCCAGGGCGTGCAGCACCTGCGCACGCGCCTCGACCCGCCACGCCGTGCAGGCCTCGTCGACGCACGCACGGCCACCGTTGCCGCACACCGTCAGCAGCGGGTCGACGGACGCGTGCCGATCCGCCAGGCACTGCGTGACGTCGGCGGTCTCGACGACCACCCAGCGCGGCGCGGGAACGGGCAGGCCGGCGGCCGCGAACCGGCCGTACGCCCACAGCAGCAGCCCCTCCACCCCGGGGTCGGTGTTCCACACCGCGGTGCGCACCCGCGGCGGCGCCGCGACGAGGCCGACGTTCACTGCCTCCGGGTGAGGCTGCTGCACGACCGACCACCAGCCGTCCGGCAGCGTGCCGGCGTCCAGGCAGCGGCGGGCGTCGTCCACGCGGTGGTAGCGCCGCTCCCGGGTGACCTCGAGCGAGGGACCGGCCACGTCGAGCGCGACGGCGACGTTCCCCCGGCAGCCCGGGACGACGTCCGCCTCGAGGAGCAGCACGACCGTGTCGAACGTGTTGCCCAGGTGCAGCCAACCCTGGCCGAGCACCGCGGGACGGCCGTGCTCGGGCAAGGGGAGGATCGTCGCGCCGGTCAGGGGACCGAGCCGCGCGGCGGCGTCGGCCGGGGATGCCTCGACGACCCCCCGCAGCGTGTCGGTGACGGTGGCGCCGGCCGCGTAGAGGGACTCCACGGCACCGGGGTCGCCGGCGGACCAGGC
>JBMOMI010000017.1:0-1623 GCA_049325235.1 Actinomycetota bacterium
ACCTCGAGGCAGCTGTCGTCGCCGGCCCGCAGCAGCAGCAGGCCGGCAGCGCCGAAGCGGCCCCAGTGCCGCTGCCCGCAGCGGCACTCGACCCAGCCGTTTCCGTCGCCGGTGCCCACGGGGCAACGCTACGCACGACCCGTCGGGTGTGATGCCTCGGGCATCCCTGCGTGGGAGCCGGCCTGATCCGGTAGCGTCACTACTGGTTCACGCACCGGAGCAAGGAGGCTCTTCGATGGCGATCGTCGTCGGCTACGTTCCCACCCGAGAGGGTCGGGCGGCCCTGGCCACAGCGGCGTCCGAGGCGCGGCTGCGCAACGCCAAGCTGGTCGTCATCAACAGCAACCGCGGCGGGCGCGACCTGGACGCCGAGGAGGCCCGCCGTTACGAGGACGAGCTCACCGCCGTCCGCAAGCAGCTCGACGAGGCGGGCGTGGAGCACGAGGTGCGCCAGCTGGTCCGGGGCATGGAGCCCGCCGAGGACCTCATCGCGGTCGCCGAGGAGATCGGCGCCCAGATGATCGTCATCGGGCTGCGGCGCCGCACCCCGGTCGGCAAGCTCATCCTGGGCTCCAACGCCCAGCGGATCCTCCTCGACGCTCCGTGCGCGGTGCTGGCCGTCAAGGCACCGAGCTGACGGCGGCGTCCCCCGTGCCGCGGCTGCACCTGGCCCAGCAGGACGACGCGGACGAGCTGCTGTCGCGGGACCCGTTCGCGCTGCTGGTCGGGATGCTGCTGGACCAGCAGGTGCCGATGGAGCGCGCCTTCGCCGGCCCCTGGGTGCTGGCGCAGCGGATGGACGTCGACCGGCTCGACCCGGCCCAGGTGGCGGGCGTGGACCCGGAGCGCTTCGCGGCGTTGATGGCCGGGCCGCCGGCCGTCCACCGGTACCACGGCAGCATGGCCGGGCGGGTCCAGGCGCTGGCCGCGGCCGTGGTCGACCGCTACGGCGGCGACGCGACCCGGATCTGGGCCGACGCCGCCGACGGGGACGCCCTGCGGGCCCGGCTGGAGGCCCTGCCGGGCTTCGGGCCGCAGAAGGCCAAGATCTTCGTCGCCCTGCTGGGCAAGCAGCTCGGCGTCCGCCCGGCCGGCTGGCGGGAGGCGGCCGGCGAGTACGGGCCGGACGACGCCACGCGCTCGGTGGCCGACGTGCGGGACCGCGACTCCCTGGCCGCCGTCCGGGACACCAAGCGGCGCCTGAAGGCGGAGAAGAAGGCCTCCGGGCGGGCCTGAGCAACCGCGCCCGGGGGGCGTGTCACAATGTGGGGCTTGAAAAGGTCCCTGGTTTCGCGCGCCCTGAATCGGGCATGTGAACGGTGTCGCCGGTGTTGAGACACCAACGGGGGCTCGCCCCCGTGTCCGCTCAGCACGCCAGACGAGGAAAGGCAGTTCGTGTCGTCTGTTGAGACCTCCCGCCCGCTTCCGCCCGAGTTCGGTCATCCAGCCTTGCAGGAGCTCATGCGCCAGGGCGCCGCCCGTGGCGCCGTACCCGCCGGCGCGGTCCGGGACGCCTGCGAGCAGGCCGACGTCCCGATGAAGCGCATGAAGGCGGTCCTGCGCGCCCTGGGCGACCACGCGATCGACGTGGTCGTCGAGCAGCCCGCGCCCAAGCGGGTCGCC
>JBMOMI010000018.1:0-935 GCA_049325235.1 Actinomycetota bacterium
TGCTGACGTCAGCGGCCGGGGGTGAAGCCCTTGCGGTCCCAGCCTTGGTTCGTCCCGACGACGACGGTGACCGGCTCCACCGTTGTGTTCCCGGCGGCGTCCGTCGCGGTGTACGTCAGGGTGTACCGCGCGCCCTTGACCGCCCGCACGAGGACCTCGGCGTCGTCGACGACCACCCACGACGCCTTCGGCGATGCCCACGAGGCCTTCGGCGACGTCGCGGTGACGTCGGTCAGCTCGACGGTCACCTCACCGCTGTCGTCGGAGGTCTCCACCGACACGGACACTGGCACCAGCGTGTTGTTCGGCGGCCAGATCCGCTCCGGGCTCACCGACACGGCGAGTTCCGGGGCCGTGGTGTCGGGGACCTCCAGCCCGACCCCGACGAGGATCGGGTCGTGGTCGGAGGACCGGTACGGGTCCGGCGCCCACAGCGCGTCCTGGGCGTCCTTCTTGTAGGTCATGTCGTAGTCGATGAGACTCACCTCGTCGGCGTTGACGTGCCAGGCGGCGGCGCCGGTCACCTGCTCGGCGAGCGCGGCGCTGGCCAGGGCGTGGTCGAGGTAGCCGAGCTGGCCGTCGAACACGTACGAGTAGGCGTACTCGCCGCCGAACTCCTTGACCAGGTCGGTGTAGCCGGCATCGACGAACACGTCGACGGCATCCTCGTGGTCGTAGGCGTTGAGGTCGCCGATGACGAGGTCGTTGGGGCTGCCGCTGCCCGTCGGGTCGCCGGCGATCCAGTCCACCATCTGCTGCGCCGCCGCGGTGCGGACGCCCGCGCAGTTGCCCTGGCCGTCACCGGTGTCCGGCGCCTCCTCGCACGCTGACCCCTTCGACTTCAGGTGGTTGACCGCCACGTCGACGAGGCCGCCGGTCGCGTTCTCCTGGAACGTCTGCAGCAGCGTCGGCCGGTTGCGGCCGTCGGCGTAGTC
>JBMOMI010000018.1:945-1623 GCA_049325235.1 Actinomycetota bacterium
AACTCTCCGACCGGCGTGACCGTGGCGGGCTGGTAGATGAGGGCGTTGGTGATCTCGTCGTCACCGAGGACGCCGGTCTCGATCGCGGCGTAGTAGCCGTCGGTCCCGACGTGCTCGTTGAGCGCGTCGACGAGGTCGAGCACCGCGGTCCCGTTGTTCTCGATCTCCACGAGGCCGTAGACGTCGGCGTCCATCTCCGCCAGGGCGGCGACGATCTTCGCCTGCTGTCGCTCGAGCTCCTCGGCGGTGTCGGCGCCCCGCTCCTCCAGGGTGGTGAAGTAGTTCAGCACGTTGTACGAGGCGATCTGCAGGGTGCCGCCGACCTCCGGGACGTCAGGGCGCGGGTTGCGGGCCTCGTAGCCGGCGGGCTGCGTCGGCTGGATCCGCCACAGGTTGTACCGGTAGTCCAGGATGCCGGTGACGTCGGTCAGGACGTCCCCGCCGCGGAAGAGGTTGTCGAGGGTGAACTCCTCGCCGTTCGGGTGCCGCGCCGGGTCCGGGTTCTGGACGCTCCGGCCGTCGTCGAGGGTGATCCGGTTCTCCGCGTTCGCCGCAGCCAGCGCGGCCGCCTCGGGACTGCCGGGCTCGTGCACCGCGGTCGGCTGGTACTGCCGGTCGGTGCCGAGCGCGATCTCCCCGTACCGGCCGAAGTTGTAGTACTCCAGGATCGTCAGCTGC
>JBMOMI010000019.1:0-1622 GCA_049325235.1 Actinomycetota bacterium
CAACCTGCCGCTGCACGGCGACGCGGACCGGGTGTCCAGCGTTCTGCTCGGGCGGCGCGGCCGGGACTTCACGCGCGGACAGCTGGACACGCTGGCCGCCGTCCAGCCGGTGATGACGGCGCTGGACGCGATGCTGACCCGCACCGCCACGCCGCCCGCCGCGGGTGCTCCGGTGCTGACGCGGCGGGAGCACGAGGTCCTGGTGCTGCTCAGCCAGGGCCACACCGCGGCGTCCATCGGCCGGACGCTCGGCTGCTCGGTGCGCACGGTGCACCGGCACCTGGCGCACGTGTACGCCAAGCTCGACGTGGGCGACCGGCTCCTGGCGGTGCAGCGGGCGCGCGACCTGGGGATGCTCGGAGGCGCGGCCGGGTAACCCGGGGCTGCCACCATGGACGGCGTGGAGCTGCTGATCGCCCGCAACCCGGACGACGCCTCCCGCCTGCCGTACCTGCTGCGGCTGCCGCTCGGCGGCGGCCTGGTGTTCCGGGCGGGCGGCACGTGGCCGCGCACGTCGGCGGTGTACTGCCACCCGGTGCCGGCGTCGGACTGGCCGGACGACCCCGACATCGTCGAGCAGGTTCCGCTGCGGTCGTGCGTGCGCCGCGGCGCGGCGATCGACCTGGTGCTCGACCGGGGCCGCGAGAACCGGTCGCAGCTCGTCTTCACGACGGCGCGCGGCCGGGACGTGGTCTTCTGGCAGTCGGCGCGGACCCGGAAGAAGGCGCGGCCCGACGTCCGGACGCCGACCGCCCGCGCCGCGGGCCTGGCGTCGCTGGAGGTGGTGGTCGACTCCCACGAGCGGTACGCGTACCGGTTCGCCTCGCAGCAGGTGACCGTCGTCCGGCGGGCCCTGCCGTGCGGTGACTACGGCGTCACGGTGGACGGGCGTCTCGTCGCCTCGGTGGAGCGGAAGTCGCTGCCGGACCTGGTGTCCAGCCTCACCTCCGGGAGGCTGGCGCACGCGGTCGGCGAGCTGGCGGCGCTACCGCGGGCCGCGGTGGTGGTCGAGGACCGCTACTCGCAGGCCTTCGCGCAGCGCCACGTGCGGCCTGCGGTGGTCGCCGACGGCCTCGCCGAGCTGCAGGTGCGGTGGCCGAACGTGCCGGTCGTGTTCACCGAGACGCGCGCCCTGGCCGAGGAGTGGACGTACCGGTACCTCGCGGCCGCCCACGCCTGGGCGACGTCCGAGGCGCGGGCCCTCGAGCGCACCGGGCTGGACGACGACCACCTCGCCTCGGCGCCGTCGATGCCGGAGCCGACGACCGCTGAGGTGCGCGCGTGGGCGCGCTCGGTGGGGATCGACGTCCCCGACCGGGGCCGCTTGCGGCCGCATGTGTGGCAGGCGTGGCGGGAAGCGCGGGGCTCCCTCGCCTGAACCGGATCTCGCCTGAGCCGGCGAAGCGGCACGAACGCTGCAGCTCACTCAGCCCTGCGCCATGTCGACGAACCGCGAGTAGTGGCCCTGGAACGCGACGACGATTGTGTCCGTAGGGCCGTTGCGGTGCTTGGCGACGATGATGTCGGCCTCACCGGCGCGAGGGGACTCGCGCTCGTACGCGTCCTCGCGGTGAAGAAGTATCACCATATCCGCATCTTGTTCGATCGAATTATGGACACTT
>JBMOMI010000020.1:0-1619 GCA_049325235.1 Actinomycetota bacterium
GGCGCCCGTCGGTCTTGACGAGGTCCGGCTCGTCGACGCCCTCTTCCTGCACGTTCGTGCCGGTCGCCCCCGGCCCCACCGGCCCACCGGCGCGGCCGGCCTCCGGGGCGGCCGACTCCGCGGCACCGGAACCGGCGGCCGCGTCCGTGATCCCGCCCACGGCCCGCTCGTTGCCACCGCCGAAGACCCTGGACAGCCACCCGCCCTCGGCAGGGCCTTGCAGGCCCCAGGGTCCGACGGCCTCGAGGGCCATGTCCCGGTACCAGGTGCCGACCTCGTCGCAGCTGGTGAAGGGCACCAGCTCGGCCGCCGCAGCGGTCTGCTCGGTGCCGGTGAGGGCCGGGACGACGAGAAGCCCGGCCGTCGCGGCGGCGACGGCGACGGCGACCCGTCGGGTCACCTTCTGGCGCCGGGGGTCCGGGACGGGGTCGGTCGGGCTGCTCATGGCTCCTCCTCCACGACGGGCACCGCTGTGACGCCGGCCCTCTCGTGCCGGTTCCCGCCGAGACCGGATCGTGATCCACTGAGGCCGTGGAGCGGATCCGGACGGCGCGCGTCGCGGACGCGCCGGGCATCGCGCGCGTGCACCTGACCAGCTGGCGGGAGACGTATGCGCACCTGCTGTCCGCCGCCTTCCTCGACGACCAGGACCCGGTGGAGCGGGAGGCGATGTGGCGTCGTGCCCTCGCCAGGGACCCGGGCCGCGTCCACGTCGCCTGGAGCTTCACCTGATCTACCTGCTCGCCGCCCACCACGGCACCGGCCTCGGGCAGGGGCTGCTGGACGCGGCGGTCGCGGACGCGCCGGCGTTCCTCTGGATCGCCGAGGACAATCCCCGCGCACTGGCCTTCTACCGCCGCAACGGTTTCGAGCCCGACGGCGCCCGGGACACGATCGAGGCGTGGCAGCACATGGTCGTGGTCCGGCTCGTCCGGTGAACGCTGCCCGGGAGCCGGCCGCGGGTACCGTGACGGCCGTGCCCACGCCGCCCAAGCTCGACTTCGACCCGGTCGCCCGCGCCGAGGAGCTGTGGCGCGAGCACTGGGGTGCCGACAGCCCGCACGACGCCATGGCCGCGGCCACGTCGGTGATGCGCGTGCAGCAGCTGCTGCTCGCCCGGTTCGACGCCGCGCTCAAGCCGCACGGGCTGACGTTCGCCCGCTACGAGGCCCTGGTGCTGCTGGAGTTCAGCCGCGCCGGCGAGCTGCCGCTGTCCAAGGTGGGGGAGCGGCTGATGGTGCACCCGACGAGCGTCACCAACATCGTCGACCGCCTCGAGCGCTCCGGCTTCGTCGAGCGGGTCCCCAACCCACGCGACGGCCGGGGCACGCTGGCGAGGATCACGCCGTCCGGCCGGGACGTCGTCGCCCGCGCGACCGCGGACCTGCACGCGATCCAGTTCGGCCTGGAGGCCCTGGACGCCGACCAGCGCGCTGCACTCACCGCCCTGCTGCGGGTCGTGCGGGCCGGCGCCGGCGACTTCCCAGATAGTAGGACGTCCGAGTAACCTGCTGGCATGGACGCCGAGCAGATCGAGGCCGGACGACGCCGCTGGCAGGAGCGCTACGACGCCGCGCTCGCGGCCGGCGCCGTCCGCGACGCCGACTTCACCACGCTGT
>JBMOMI010000021.1:0-1618 GCA_049325235.1 Actinomycetota bacterium
CTCCGTCGTCCAGGACGAGGCGGCCCTGGGCGCTGGCGGCGTGGGCGAGCCACAGCAGGCGGGTGGCGGCCCGGGGCGCCGTCGGGGTGAACCACGTGCCGACGTCCGCGCCCGCCAGCGCGTCGGCCGCGCGGTCGGCCGACGTCAGCAGCGTCGCGATGCCCGAGCCCGTCGCGATCCGGGCGGCCTCCAGCTTGGTCACCATGCCGCCGGTGCCGACGCCGGCGGCGCCGGCGCGCCCCACCGTCACGCCCCGCAGGTCTGCCTCCCCGGTGACCAGCGGCACACGGCGCGACCCCGGCCGCGACGGCGGCCCGTCGTACAGCGCGTCCACGTCGGACAGCAGCACCAGGGCGTCGGCGTGCACGAGGTGCGCGACCAGCGCGGCGAGCCGGTCGTTGTCCCCGAACCTGATCTCGTCGGTCGCCACCGTGTCGTTCTCGTTGACCACGGGCAGGACGCCGAGGCGCAGCAGCCGGTACAGCGTGCGCTGCGCGTTGCGGTAGTGGTTGCGCCGGATGACGTCGTCGGCCGTCAACAGCACCTGGCCGACGGTCACGCCGTGCGCATCGAACGCCGCGGTGTAGCGCGCCAGCAGCGCACCCTGCCCGACGCTGGCCGCCGCCTGCTGGGTGGCCAGGTCGCGGGGACGCGCCGCCAGCCCGAGCGGGGCCAGGCCCGCGGCGATGGCGCCCGAGGAGACGAGCACGACCTCCGACCCGGCGGCCCGGCGTCCCGCGATCACCTCCGCCAGTGCGGCCACGCGCTCGTCGTCGATCCCGCCGGCCGCGCTGGTCAGGGACGACGACCCCACCTTGACCACGATGCGCCCGGCACCGGGCAGGTCCGCCCGCGACCGCAGCCCGTGCCTCGTCACGCCTGTTCGCCGTCCACCGTGTCGTCGTCGGCGGTCCAGTGCCCGGCGCGGCGCTCCTGCTCCAGCTCGGCGCGGGCGGCCGACCGCGCGGCGCGCCGCTCGGCGTAGACCTCGCGCTTCTCGCCCCGCGTCGGCCGGGACGACTCCTCCAGCCGCAGGTCGCTGCCCCGGGCGCCGAGCATCTCGGCCCCGGGGGTCAGCGTCGGTTCCCAGTCGAAGACGACGCCGTCGTCCCCGCCGACGACCACGGTGTCGCCGGGCTTGGCGCCGACGGCGAACAGCTCCTCCTCGACGCCGAGGCGGGCCAGCCGGTCGGCGAGGTAGCCGACGGCCTCGTCGTTGGCGAAGTCGGTCTGCCGGACCCACCGCTCCGGCTTGGCGCCGCGCACGCGGTACAGCTCGCCGTCCGGGGTGTCCTCGCGGGTGACGGTGAAGCCCGTCTCGTCGACGGGGGTCGGGCGCAGCACGACGCGGCGCGCGGTGACCGGGGCAGCCGCGGCTCGCGACTGCTGCACGATGCGCGCCATCGCGAACGCCAGCTCGCGCAGCCCCTCGTGGCTGGCGGCCGAGACCTCGAACACGTCCAGTCCGCGCGCCTCGAGCTCGGGGCGCACCAGCTCGGCGAGCTCGCGGGCCTCGGGCACGTCGACCTTGTTGAGCACGACGAGGCGGGGCCGCTCCGTCAACGGCACCGCCCGGCCGTCGGCGCCCTCGACCGGGTACGCCGCCAGTTCGGCCTCG
>JBMOMI010000022.1:0-1617 GCA_049325235.1 Actinomycetota bacterium
CTCGACGGCCTGCTGGTCGACACCACGCTGTCCGGCCTGCTCACCGACGCGACCCAGGGCGAGGACGCCGCGCTGGCGACGTCCCGGCTCGTCGCCGAGACCGCCGCGGTGGCGCGGTCGGCCGCCGCGGCCGAGCAGGACCCGCCGCACCTGCTGCTCTCGCTGCCCCGCGACTGGGACCCCGACGTGCGCGCCGCGACGTCCGCCGTGCAGGCCCTGACCGAGCCGTCGTGGGTGCGGGAGGCCCCGTTGCAGGAGCTGCTGGAGGCCGAGCCCGACGAGGTCGACCGGGCTGCGGTGACGGAGCCGGCCGGGCCGGGACAGGCGCCACCCCGGCTGGACGCCGAGGGCCTGCGCGCGGTCGCCGCGACCCTGGCCGGCACGCGCGAGATGGCGTCCGCCCTGAGCCGGCCGGACGAGCTGCTCGACGCGGCCGAGGTCTCCGCGGTGGCGGCGACGTCGGTCTCCTGGCTGGAGGTGCCGGCCCGCTGGCGGTCGGCGGTCGACGCGCTGGGCGACGCCACGGCCGAGGTCCGCACCGCGGTGCACGTCGTGGAGGGCAGCGCCGTCACCGTGGTGTCGGCGGAGGCCGACCTTCCGGTCACCGTCGCCAACGAGCTGGAGCAGGACGTCCGGGTCGTGCTCTCGGCACAGCCCCGCAGCCCCCGGCTGGTGGCCCAGGGGGACGTCGCGGTGCGGCTCGCGGAGGGGTCCACCGAGCGCGTGGCCCTGCCGGTCCGCGCCGTCGCGAACGGGAACACCGACGTGCTGGTGACCGTCCGGGCGCCGGACGGAGCGCTGCTCGGCGACCCGGTGACCGTGCCGGTGCGGGTACGCGCGGACTGGGAGACCCGAGGGATCCTCGTCGCGGGCGCGGCTCTGGTCGTCGTGCTCGTCGTCGGGCTGACCCGCACGATCCGGCGGGGCCGGCGGCGCGGCGCGGTGGAGGAGACGGGAGCCGGCCGGTGAGGGGCCTGCTGCGGTCGAGCGCCGTGATGGCGGCCGGCACGGCGACGTCCCGCGTGCTGGGCTTCCTGCGGGCGGCGGTGCTCGCGTGGGCGATCGGCGTCAACGCCCCCGCCGCGGACGCGTTCGCGCTCGCCAACACGGTCCCCAACAACCTGTACATGCTCATCGCCGGCGGCGTGCTCAACGCGGTGCTGGTGCCGCAGATCGTGCGGGCGTCGAGGCGCGCGGACGGCGGCCAGGAGTACCTGGACCGGTTGCTGAGCGTCTCGCTGGCGATCCTCGTCACGCTCACGGTGGCCCTCACCGTCGGAGCCCCGCTCGTCGTCACCCTGTACGCCAACGACTTCGACGGCGACCTCCTGGCCCTCACGGTGGCCTTCGCGCTGTGGTGCCTGCCGCAGGTCTTCTTCTACGGGCTGTACACGCTGCTCGGGCAGGTGCTCAACGCCCGGGGCAGCTTCGGCCCCTACATGTGGGCGCCGGTCGTCAACAACGTCGTCGCGATCGCCGGGCTGCTGACGTTCGCCGCCCTGTTCGGCTCCGGGGCTGCCGCGCACCCGGTCGGGAGCTGGACGCCGGCGAAGATCGCCGTCCTCGCCGGGACGGCGACCCTCGGCGTGGCCACCCAGGCGCTCGTCCTCCTGGTTC
>JBMOMI010000023.1:0-1614 GCA_049325235.1 Actinomycetota bacterium
TGCACCGACGCACCCGCGACGCTGAGCCGGGTGAACTCGCGGTGCGCCCGCTCCGAGAGCTGCAGCGCCTCGTGCTGGGCGTCGACGATGAGGGCGTGCACGGTTTCGGTCACTGACACGAACCGCACCGTGCGGCGCAGCGCGATGACCGGCAGGCCGTGCTGCCGGCCTGCCGCGACGATGCTCGCCGGCACCTGGGAAAAGCGCCGCCCCAGCTCGATCACGAGGCCGCACGCACCTGCCTCGGCTAGCGTGCGCACGTACCGAGTGAGCTCGCGCGCCGGCTCCGGCAGCGCGACGCCGGTGGTGAGCACGAGCTCGCCGCCGTGCAGGACCGTCGCCAGGTCGGGCAGCTCGCCCACGTGCACCCACCGAACCGGGCGGTGAAGGTGCTCCACGCCGGCCAGCACGAGCGGTCGGCCGCTCTGGACGACCGGGAGCGCGAGCACGTCGGCGACGGTGGGCTGCACCTGACACACCGTAAAGCAGTCGCAGGATCTCCTGACAGGGTGCGTCTTGCCCGGTCCGTGCGGCCGAGCCCAGACTCCCGTCTCATGCCCGAACGACGCATCAACCACTGGATCGGCGGCAAGCCCTGGACCGGCGAGCCCGAGCGCACCGGCGAGGTCTACGACCCCGCGACCGGGGAGGTCAGCGGCCGGGTGGCCCTGGCCGGTGTCGCCGAGGTCGACGCGGCCGTCGCTGCCGCCGAGCAGGCCTGGCAGACCTGGCGCCACGTCTCCCTCACGCGGCGGGTGCAGATCCTCTTCGCGTTCCGCGAGATCCTCAACACCCGCAAGCAGGAGCTGGCCGAAGTCATCACCTCCGAGCACGGCAAGGTCGTCTCCGACGCCCTCGGCGAGGTGACGCGCGGCCTCGAGGTCGTCGAGTTCGCCTGCGGCGCACCGCATTTGCTCAAGGGCGGCTTCTCCGAGGCCGTCTCCACCGGCGTCGACACCTACTCGATCCGCCAGCCGCTGGGCGTCGTCGGCATCATCTCGCCGTTCAACTTCCCGGCGATGGTCCCGATGTGGTTCTTCCCGCTGGCGATCGCCGCCGGCAACACCGTCGTCCTCAAGCCCAGCGAGAAGGACCCGTCGGCCGCGGTGCTGCTCGCCGAGATGTGGGCCGAGGCCGGCCTGCCGGACGGCATCTTCAACATCGTCTACGGCGGGCGCGAGGCCGTCGAGGCGATCCTGGCGCACCCGGACATCGCCGCCCTCCAGTTCGTCGGCTCCACCGCGGTCGGCCGGCACGTGTACCAGACCGGGACGGCCAACGGCAAGCGGGTCGGGGCGTACACCGGGGCGAAGAACCATATGGTCGTGCTGCCCGACGCGGACATGGAGCTGGCCGCCGATTCGGCCGTCAGCGCCGGCTTCGGCTCGGCCGGCGAACGGTGCATGGCGATCGCGACCGTCGTCGCGGTCGGCGAGGCCGGCGACCGGCTGATCCCGCTGATTGTCGAGCGGATCGGTCGCCTGAAGGTCGGCCCGGGGATGGAGCCAGGCGTCGACATGGGCCCGATCTACTCGGCCGAGCACCGGGCGAGCGTCATCCGCTGGATCGAGAAGGGAGTCGCCGAGGGCGCGACGCTCGTCCACGACGGGCGCC
>JBMOMI010000024.1:0-1611 GCA_049325235.1 Actinomycetota bacterium
CCAGTGCTGCTGCGTCGACGTCGTGGGCGCCGGCGACCATGGGTGTCCCGGCGCGCAGGCCCGTGGCCTTGGCCGCCTCAGCGGTGACCGATCCGGCCACGCTGCTGCCGTCCAGGATCGGCGGCAGTGCCGAGCGCAGCTCCTCGAGGCCATAGACGGCGAGTGCCTCGTCGCTCCAGTCCTGCTCGTGCACGTCCGTGAAGGCGGCGCTCGCCTCACTGCGGTCGGTGGCGACGACCCCGGTCAGGCACAGCCGGATCCAGTCCTTGCAGAACAACGACCAGCGGGTGCGAGCCAGTGACTGCGGCTCGTGCTCGGCCAGCCAGGAGAGGAGTGGGCCTGGTGATGCGGCGAACGGTACCTGGCCGGTCAGCGCGAGGACCTGCTGTGCCCGTGGGCCACCGGCGACATCGGCCGCCTGCAGGTGAGCCCGCGTATCCGTGGCGAGGATTCCGGGCCGGACGGGGCGCAGGTCGTCGTCCAGAAGGTAGGCGCCGTCGTTGTGCCCGCACACACCCACCCCGACGACCTCGGCGTCGGGGCCGGCTTGCGCGAGGACGTCCCGGATGGCGGTAGCGACCTGGTGCCACAGCTCGTCCAGGTCTCGCTCTGCCCAGCGGGCGCGAGGGTGACGGGTGAGTGTGCCGGCCCGCGAAACGGCGACCTCGTGCCCTGCGGTGTCGAACAGCGCCGCCTTGCCCATGGTCTGGCCGCTGTCGATGCCGAGCAGCAGCTGGCGCGTCACACCCATCCCAGCTCACCAGCGTTGACCGCGTGTCCCACCTTGCCGGTGCGGACGTACTCCAGGACGGCGTCGGCCACCAGGCCCGCCGACGTCCGGTTGGTGCTCTCGGTGTCTCCGCCGAAGTGCGTGGTCATGGTGACGTTGTCGAGGCGACGCCACGGCGAGTCGTGCGGGAGCGGCTCGTCGTCGAAGACGTCGAGACCGGCACCGGAGATCCTCCGCTCCTGCAGCACCCGCAGGAGGGCCTCGTTGTCGACCACCCTGCTGCGGGAGACGTTGATGAAGTACGCGGTGGACTTCATCAGCTCCAGCTGCGGCAGCCCGATGAAGCGTTCTGTCTCGGGGGTGTGCCGGGCCTGCACCACGACGAAGTCCGACCGGCGGAACACGTCGTCGAGCGTCTCGACCCGGTCCACGCCGAGATCGGCCAGGGTCGCGGCATCGGCATACGGGTCGAACGCGATCAGGCGCGCGCCGAAGCCCGAGAGTCGTTGCGCGAAGACGCGTCCCACGTGGCCGAAGCCCACCATGCCTACAGTGCTGTCGGCGATCTCGATGCGGTGGCCGGGGAAGTCCTTCCGCCACCCGCCGGACTTGATGCTCGCGTCGGCGCGAGCGATGTTGCGCGCCTCGCTGAGCATGAGCCCGATCTGGAGCTCGGCGACAGCGCCAGCGTTACGGCCGTACGCCGGCACGACCCCGATGCCGCGGGCCGTGGCCGCGGCGATGTCGACGTTCTCCAAGCCGGTTCGCGCAACCGCGATCAGCTTCAGGCGCGGGGCTGCGTCGATGACGTCCTTGTTCACGGGCGCGAAGTGCATGCACACGGCCTCCGCGTCCCGCGCGGCGTCGAGCACCTCCGGAGC
>JBMOMI010000025.1:0-1604 GCA_049325235.1 Actinomycetota bacterium
GCTGCTGGAGTTCTCCTGGCGGCGGGACGCCGACGGGCTGCTCGCCGGACGCGTGGTGGCCGACGCCTTCTGCCACTCGATGGTGCGGGCGCTCGTCGGCGCCGTGCTGCCCGTCGGGCAGGGCCGGCGGCCTCCGCAGTGGCCGCTCCAGGTGCTCACTGCCGGGCGCCGCGAGCCGGCCGTGCCCGTCGTCCCGGCCCTCGGCCTGGTGCTCGAGGAGGTCGCGTACCCGCCGGACGCCGAGCTGGCCGCCCGGGCCGCTCAGGCGAGGGCCCGGCGCACCGCCCCCGAGTAGTGCGACCGTCCCGGCGGTGGCATGGTCGGGGGCATGAGCCAGAACGACAACGTCAGCGAGACGGTCGGGGTCCCGCCGGACGACGCAGCCGACGACATGCTGGAGCGGGCGACCGGCCGGGACGAGGACGAGGTCTACGACGAGGGCTACTCCCCGCCGGAGAAGCCGCTGGGCATCGACCGCTTCGGCACCACCTGGGAGGAGGAGCGGCAGGGGGAGAGCCTCGACCAGCGCCTGGCGCAGGAGGAGCCGGAGGAGCCGGTCGAGGCCCGAGACCCGGGCGGGGCCCGGGGGATCCGCGCGCCCGGCGAGGCCGACTACACCGACCTCGGCGAGGCCGACGAGCTGGACGACGGCGAGCTGCTCGACGACCAGGTCGGGGACCGGCGAGCCGGCCGGCTGGTCGAGTACGACGAGGGCGCCCACACCGACGTCGAGAAGGACGCCGTCGCGTTCGACGTCGGCATCGACGGTGGCGCCGCGTCGGCGGAGGAGGCGGCGATGCACATCGTGGAGGAGTCCGAACGTCCCTGATCGCCGGTGGCAGCCCTGGAGCGGCCCGGGTACCGTCACAGTGCCGGCACGGACGGTCGCCGTCCTGGTCAAGGACTGATCCGGGACTGATCCGGGACTGATCCGCAGGGCTGCTGCTGGGAGGCGTTTTGACCGTCCCAGCAGCGCCCTAGTACCCTCGGACGTCGTTGTGCGCCCAGGCCTCGAAGCGCCAGGCGACACCGCAATGAACACCCCGAACCGAGCGAAGGCTGACCACCGTGCGCACGTACACCCCCAGGCCCGGCGACGTCGAGCGTCAGTGGCACGTCATCGACGCCACGGACGTCGTCCTCGGTCGGCTGGCCAGCCAGACCGCCCAGCTGCTGCGGGGCAAGCACAAGGCCGTCTTCGCCCCGCACGTCGACACCGGTGACTTCGTCATCATCGTCAACGCCGACAAGGTGGCCCTGTCCGGCAGCAAGCGCGAGCAGAAGAAGGCGTACCGGCACTCCGGCTACCCGGGCGGCCTGCGGGCGATCACCTACGGCGACCTGATGGCCAAGCACCCGGAGCGGGCCGTGGAGAAGGCCGTCCGCGGGATGCTGCCGAAGAACAGCCTCGGCCGCCAGATGCTCCGCAAGCTGAAGGTCTACGCCGGTCCCGAGCACCCGCACAGCGCGCAGAAGCCGCAGCCGTTCCAGATCACGCAGGTCGCGCAGTAGCGGCCGGCCCGCGCGCCCACCGGACGAACCGCACCCCGAGGAGAACCGTGGCCACCGAGCCCACCGAGCCCACCGAGACCGACGTCGTCGAC
>JBMOMI010000026.1:0-1599 GCA_049325235.1 Actinomycetota bacterium
GGTCACCTGGGGGCTTGCCGCGGCACCGATCGGGCTGCTGCTGGTACTGGTGCTCCTCGGCCGCACGAGCGCCGCCCTCAACGGCCTCCTGACGGTTGCCGCCGCCGCAGCGGTCGGCGTCGTCGCTTTCGGCGCGGGACCGCTCGTCATCGGGGTGGGCGTGGTCAAGGGCGTGTGGACGGGCGTGTGGATCCTTTGCGTGGTGTGGGCCGCCCTCCTCGTCTTCCACCTCACCCGCGAAATGGGACTGATGCGTCTCGGCGACCTCCTGTCGTCGATCCTGCCGAGGCCGGTGGAGAACGTCCTCGTCGTTGCCTGGATCTTCCCGTCGCTCATCCAGGGCGTCGCCGGCTTCGGGACCCCGATCGCGGTCGCGGCTCCGTTGCTGGCGACGATGGGCGTCAGCCCGGTTCGCGCCGTTGCCCTTCCTCTCGTGGGCTACCACTGGGCCGTCGGATTCGGGTCGATGGGCTCGTCGTTCTACATGGGAGCGCTCACCGGTGGCCTCGAGGGTGAGCAGGTCGGTCGCTACGCCACCATCGCCGCCGCGATGCTGGGGACGTCCGCCGTGCTGTCCGGCGCCCTGGTCTGCCTGCTCCACTCCGGCTGGCACGGCCTTCGGCAGGGCTGGCGCGTCGTCCTCGTCGCGGGCGCCGCGATGGCCGGCGTCCAGGGCCTGACCGTTCAGCTGGAACCGGCGATCGGCGCGGTCAGCGGAGCGGCTGCCGGGCTGCTTGCCGTCGGCGCCTTGCGCGCCGGCACGACTCGCGGACGGCGAGAGCGGACGGCGCTTCCTGCCTCGGTCGCGGCCTCGAGCGCCTCCGGTGCGGCAACGCCGGCCCCGCCACCGAAGCCGGCTTCGACCGAGGGACGCGCCGACTCCCCTCCCGGCCCGAGGCAGGCGGTTCTGGTCATGGTGCCCTACGTCGTCCTCATCGCCGTGGTGCTGACCGTGTACCTGCCGACCGCGTCACGGACCTGGGTGAAGGAGCACCTCCTGGTCGGACCGTCCCTGCCCGCCACCGTCACCGCCGCCGGGCACGAGAACGCCTCGGTCGGCCCCTACACCCCGATCGCCTTGCTGGGGCACCCCGCCACGTACCTGCTGCTGGCAGCCGCGGTGGCACTCATGGTCTGGAAAGCCACAGGTACGTGGCCTTCCCGGCGTCTGGGCGCGACGCTGCGCGCCTGGCGGAAGCAGGCCCTCAAGGCCTCGCCACCGGTGCTGCTGCTGGCCACCGTCGCCACGGTGATGGCCGACACCGGCATGGTCCGCGCGATCGCGATCGGCGCGGCGCGGGTCACTGGTGACGCCTTTCCGGCAGTCGCCCCCCTGGTCGGGATGACGGGAGCCTTCACCACAGGGTCGACGACCAGCGCGAACGCCCTGTTCGCCGGCCTGCAAAGCCAGGTCGGCGAGCTGATCGACGTGCCGCCCAGCACCTTGCTGGCCGCGCAGCTGGCTGGCGGGAACATCGGCAACATCGTGGCGCCGATGGTCATCGCCATCGGCGTGACCGGTCTGGCGATCCGAGGGCAGGAGTCGCAGGTGCTTCGACTGGTGGCCATGCCGGCGCTGCTGCTAAACAACGCGGTCAC
>JBMOMI010000027.1:0-1596 GCA_049325235.1 Actinomycetota bacterium
GCGCCAGGCGGCCCACCCGCTGCGCACCATGTCGGCCAGGTCCCGGCGGGCCCGCCAGCCCAGCTCGGCGGCGATCCGGTCCGCGCTGGCGACGATCCGGGCCGGGTCGCCGGGCCGGCGGTCGACCACGTCGTAGCCCAGGTCCACCCCCAGGGTCGCGGCCATCGTGTGCAGCACCTCCCGCACGCTGACCCCCTCGCCGCGGCCCACGTTGTACAGGGGGCTCACCGGGCCGCCCTCGGCCAGCCGCCGCGCGGCGGCGACGTGCGCGTCGGCCAGGTCGGCGACGTGGATGTAGTCACGGACCGCCGACCCGTCCGGGGTCGGGTAGTCCCCGCCGAAGACCTGCGGGCGCCGGCCGGCCTGCAAGGCGCGGAAGGCCAGGGGGAACAGGTTGGTCTCGCTGACGTCGTACACGGCCGGGTCACCGGACCCGACGACGTTGAAGTAGCGCAGCGCGGTGGACGCCAGCGGGTGCACCCGGGCAACGTCACGGACCAGCCACTCCCCGACCAGCTTCGTCTCGCCGTACGGGCTCTCCGGCCGCGCCGGCGTGTCCTCGGTGACCAGGTCCACGTCCGGCGTGCCGTACGCCGCGGCGCTCGAGCTGAAGACGAGGCGGCGCACCCCGGCGGCGACCATCTGCTCGAGCAGGACCCGGGTGCCCTCGACGTTCTCCCGGTAGTAGCGCAGCGGCTGGGACACCGACTCGCCGGCCGCCTTCTTCGCAGCCAAGTGGACGACGCCGCTGACCCCATGGGCGCGCAGGGCGTCGTGCAGCGTGGCCGCGTCGAGCACCGAGCCGACGACGAGCGGTACGCCGTCGGGCAGGAACTCCCGCCGTCCGGTGGACAGGTCGTCGTAGGCGACGACCGGCATCCCGGCGTCGACCAGGGCGCGGGCAACGTGCGCCCCGATGTAGCCGGCTCCGCCGGTGAGCAGCCAGGTCATGCGATGTCGCCTATCCCCTCCCGGTCATCTCAGCACGTTCGGTCACCGAGGGCCGCCCTACCTGCCTCAAGTGCTCCGCTCCATCTGCCGATGGGACCCCGTGACCTCGGTTAGGGGGACGTCCTGTGCGCCGAACGGAAGGCCTCTCGCTCCTCCATTGTGTCGAAAGCCCATCCGGAAACGCCAGTGGCGCTCGACGTGTAGAGCAAAGCCAATGCCTTCCCAGTAGATTGCAGACTCCTGATCTGCGCGATCGTGAGCACCTGACCGCGGTAGTTTACACGAATGTCATTCAACTGTACGCGCGCGGGCGCAGGCGTTACCCGGCCCACTACGGGTTCGACACGAGAATCAAGGAAGACGTACCCCCCGGCAAGAGCAACAAGGAGTGCAAGCACTGCCAACGACAGACGGGAGACTCCAAATGACCTCTGCACTGTTCCGCCGTAAGTGGAGCTACGTCTTGGCAATTTCAGTCACCGTGCTAGGCCTCACTCTTCTCACGATTGTCCGCGCCCAAGCACGAACGGAAAGCCCGACACCTTACGAAACCTCTCAACAGCCTCTCGGAAGCAACACTTATACTCCGGACGCGAAGCCAGTGTTTCTGGATGGCAAGGCGACCACATGGGAACGCATCTCTGA
>JBMOMI010000028.1:0-1594 GCA_049325235.1 Actinomycetota bacterium
ACCGGGTCGGCCAGGCCCTCGGCGGCTCCGGCCACCAGCGTCGCGAACCAGGCGTCGAACCAGCGGTCCGCCCACGCTGCCGCCGCGCCGGTGCCGGCCTCGGCCACGTGCATCTCCACGCCGGCAGGGAACCTCCCCACGGTGCCGGCCGGCAACTGCGATTCCTAGGCGAGCGCGAGGCGCTCCCGGACGACGCCGGCCAGCTGGTCGGCCACGGCGCGGGCCTGCTCGGCGTCCGCCGCCTCCACCATCACCCGCACCAGCGGCTCGGTGCCCGACGGCCGCAGCAGCACCCGCCCGGTCTCCCCGAGGTCGGACTCGGCGGCCTTGACGGCGTCGAGGACCAGCTCGTCGTCGTGGGCGCGGGCCTTGTCCACCCCGCTGACGTTCACCAGGACCTGCGGCAGGCGCTGGACGCCGCCCGCCAGGTCGGCGAGCGACGTCCCCTTCTCCGCCACGCGGGAGAGCAGGTGCAGCGCGGTGAGGACGCCGTCCCCGGTGGTCTGGTGGTGCAGCATCAGCACGTGGCCGGACTGCTCCCCGCCGAGGCAGTAGCCGCCGCGCCGCATCTCCTCGAGCACGTACCGATCGCCCACGGCGGTCTGCACCGTGCGGATGCCGGCGGCGTCCATCGCGAGGCGCAGCCCGAGGTTGCTCATCACCGTCGTGACGAGCGTGTCGCCGGCCAGCTCCCCGCGCTCGGCGAGGGCGACGGCGAGCACCCCCATGATCTGGTCGCCGTCGACGACCTGGCCGGCGGCGTCCACCGCGAGGCAGCGGTCGGCGTCCCCGTCGACCGCGACCCCGGCGTCGGCCCCGTGGGACACCACGGCGGCCTGCAGCCGCTCGAGGTGGGTGGACCCGTAGCCGTCGTTGATGTTGAGGCCGTCGGGCTCCGCCCCGATGACCACCACGTCGGCCCCGGCGGCGCGCAGCGCGGCCGGCCCGACCTCGTACGCGGCGCCGTGGGCGCAGTCCATGACGACCCGCAGACCGTCGAGGCGGTGGCGCAGCGTGCCGACGAGGTGGTCGACGTAGCGCCTGCCACCGCTGGCGTCCGGGCGGATCCGGCCCACGTTGGCGCCGGTCGGCCGCTGCCACTGCTCGCGCAGGCGCCGCTCGATCTGGTCCTCGACGTCGTCGGGCAGCTTGTGGCCGCCGCGCGCGAAGAACTTGATGCCGTTGTCGGGCATCGGGTTGTGGGACGCCGAGAGCATGACGCCGAGGTCAGCGCCGGTGGCTGCCACCAGGTATGCCACGGCCGGCGTGGGCAGGACGCCGACGTCGTCGACGTCCACGCCCGCGCTGGCCAGGCCGGCCGTGACGGCCGCCGACAGGAACTCACCCGAAGCGCGCGGGTCGCGGCCGACGACGGCGCGGGGCCGGTGGCCCTCGAACGCGCCGGCGTCGCCGAGGACGTGGGCGGCGGCGACCGACAGGTCCAGCGCCAGCTCGGCGGTGACGTCGACGTTGGCGAGCCCCCGCACGCCGTCCGTCCCGAACAGTCGGGGCACAGGTCCTCCCGGGGTCAGTGAACGCACCGACGGCCCCGGGAGCGTAGCCCCGAGGCCGTCGGTCGTGGCGTGACGCGTCA
>JBMOMI010000029.1:0-18533 GCA_049325235.1 Actinomycetota bacterium
CCTGCGGGGCGCGCTCGCCGGCGAGTGGCTGCACGAGGGCATCGAGGAGCGGGCCGTGGAGGCAGCGGTCCGGGGGACGGTGCCCGATCACCTGCGCGAGGTGCGGGAGCGGACGGCGGACCGCGTCGCCCGGGTGCGGGCCGCCGTGCACGAACGGCTCAGCCGCGAGATCGGGCACTGGGACCGCCGCGCTGCCGAGCTGCGGGAGCTGGCCGCCGCCGGCCGGCAGCCGCGCATGAACCCGGACCGGGCCGAGGCGCGGGCCGACGAGCTGCAGGCCCGGCTGCACGCCCGGATGGCCGAGCTGGACCGGGAGGCCCAGCTGCATCCGCTGCCGCCGGTCGTCGCCGCCGGACTCGTCGTGGTGCCTGCGGCCCTGCTGTCCGCGGCCGAGGACGGCGAGATGCCGGGGCAGGCCCGCGACGTCGCCGAGGTCGACGCCCGTGCGGTCGCCGCCGTGCTCCGGGCGGAGCGGGCCGCCGGCCGCGAGCCGGAGGAGATGCCGCACTCCAACCCCGGGTACGACGTCCGGTCCCGCACCCCGGACGGGCACTACCTGTTCATCGAGGTCAAGGGCCGCATCGCCGGCGCCGACGCGGTCTCGGTGAGCCGGTCCCAGATCCTGCACGGGCTGAACGTCCCGGACCGGTTCGTGCTGGCGCTGGTCTCCGTGTCGCCGGAGGGCCCCGGCGGGGACGAGGTGCGCTACGTGCGGGAGCCGTTCACCGGACTGACCCTGGGTTTCGCCCAGACCCGGGCAGTGTTCGACTGGCACGCGCTGTGGCGGCGGGGCGAGGCGCCGATCGGACGCGACGTTCGTATGAGTCGTTCTGACATGTGATACACAACTGGCTGTTCGTTATCACTCGACGAGGTGAGGGAGAGGTAGGTATCAGTGCGTACCGAGCTCTTCGACGCCTCGAGCCGACGCCACATCGTCCGCGCGGAGGGCGGCTACCACGCCTTCGTGCCCCCGCCGCTCCCTCCTGACCTGACCATGACCCCGGACCTGGTCCGCCTCAACTCCCGGGCGGACCGAGCAGTCGGCCTGCTGTCCGGCGTCTGCCAGACGTTGCCCAACCCGTACCTGCTCTCGCGATCGCTGATGCGGCGCGAGTCGGTGCTGTCGAGCCGGATCGAGGGGACGCAGGCGTCGCTGTCCGACCTGCTGATCTACGAGGCCCGAGGGGAACCCACCGGGCCTGGTACCGACGACGTGCGGGAGGTGGCCAACTACGTCGCCGCCATGGAGTACGTCCTCGACCCCGACCGCCGGCTGCCGCTGAGCCTCTCGCTGCTGCG
This sequence comes from Actinomycetota bacterium, assembly GCA_049325235.1. GTDB lineage: Bacteria > Actinomycetota > Actinomycetes > Actinomycetales > SCSIO-59966 > SCSIO-59966. Next base: position 1,303 of record JBMOMI010000029.1, read on the forward strand.
GGAGGCACACCGGATCCTGATGACGGGCGTGCGGGGCCACCACGCCATTCCCGGCGAGTTCCGGACCTCGCAGAACTGGATCGGTTCCCCTGGGTCGATGCTGGTCGACGCGACCTACGTTCCGCCGCCGCCGGAGCGGCTGTGGGAGACCCTGGACGCCTTCGAGAAGTACCTGCACCGCGAGCACGATCTGCCGCCGCTGGTGGAGATCGCCTGCATCCACTACCAGTTCGAGGCCATCCACCCCTTCGTCGACGGCAACGGTCGGGTGGGCCGGCTGCTGATCGGGTTGCTGCTCATCGAGTGGGGGCTGCTGCCCTTGCCGCTGCTGGACCTGTCTGCGTACATCGAGCCGAGACGGCCCGCCTACTACGCCGGGCTGCTCGGGGTGTCGGCGCGCGGGGACTGGGCAGGCTGGGTCCGATTCTTCCTCGCCGCCGTCGAGCGCCAGTCGGCGAGCGTGGTGCAGCGGGCCCAGCGAATGCAGCAGCTGCGCGACGACTACCGCGCGAGGCTGTCCACCGCACGGTCCTCCGGTCTGCTGCTCAAGCTCGTCGACTCGCTGTTCGAGAGCCCGGTGATGACGATCACCCGCGCCATGGTCATCACCGAGGTCACGCACCGGGCGGCGGCGCTGAACGTCGAGAAGCTCGTCGCGGCCGGCATCCTCCGGGAGCTGCCGAGGCCGGCGCGGCCCCGCGTCTTCCTCGCGGACGACGTCATCGCGGCCATCGAGGGCAGGCCGGACGTCCCCGAGGGCGCGGACGTGAACCTGGTCGACCATCCTGAGGGCACGCAGTGGGAGCCGGTGTGACCGCATACCGTCGGAAGCTCATCGAGGTGGCGCTGCCGCTCGACGCCATCAACCGCGAGTCGGCCCGGGAGAAGTCGATCCGGCACGGCCACCCTCGACGCTGCACCTGCGGTGGGCCCGCCGACCGCTCGCGGCGTGCCGGGCTGTGCTGTTCGCCCGGCTGCTCGACGACCCCTCCGCCCGGCCGGAGGAGTTCCCCACGGCCCGCGAGCAGGACGCCGAGCGCGCCCGTCTCTTCGGGCTGCTCGAGGAGCTCGTGAAGTGGGAGAGCTCGACCAAGGACGCCGTGCTGGCCAAGGCCCGCGCCGAGATCCTGACCGTGGCCAAGACCACGGCCACGAGCGACATCCGATCTCTGGTCGGGCGCATCGCCAACGGCGAGATCCGTCTGCCTGAGATCCAGCGCGGTTACGTTTGGAAGCCGACCCAGGTGGCCACCTTGATCGACTCCCTCTACCGGAACTACCCGTCGGGTGCGCTGCTGCTCTGGCAGACCACCGAGATGCCGGAGCAGAGACCGCTGGGTGCCAACGCCCTGACCGCCGCGCCGCTGACCCAGCCGCTGTACCTTCGGGACGGCCAGCAACGGCTGACATCCCTGTACTGGGTCTTCACCGATGATCCAAGGGCGCAGATCGTCTTCAACGTCGAGCGGGAGGCGTTCCAGAACCACAGCGCCGCCACGGCCTAGGAGGGCGACCGCCGGTCACTTCCGATCACCAGCAGCGCGTGACCTCGTGCCTGCGGCGCGCGCTCGTGGTGTCGCTCGTGTCCTGGTCAGGCAGGACAGGGCATGACGACGGGTGGAGGCACCGCGTCCGGGCCCCGTCCGGCACGCCGTCGGTGAGCTCGTCAGCTGCGCCTTCTAGCTGGGGCAGTGGGTCGGGACGGCGGCGCTCGCCGGGCTCGCTCTGGCGCCCCGGACGACGAGGTGCCCGCCGGAACACGGAACGGACCGGGCAGGCCGAACGCCTCTCGCTGCGCCGCTCTCGAAGCTTGAGCACGGTCGAAGTGTGCCCTGAGGTATTGCGTGCCGCGTCCGTGAAGGGCTAACCTGACGGAACCGTCAATTCCGTGTGGCCTAGCGTCCCGTGACCTCCAGGAGCCCTCGTGCGCTTCACCGACGAGCACCGCGCCTTCCGACAGCTGGTTCGCGACGTGGTCGAGAAGGAGATCGCTCCTCACGTGGACGAGTGGGAACGGGCTGGGACCTTCCCGGCGCACGAGCTGTTCCCGAAGCTCGGCGAGCTCGGGCTGTTGGGGCTCGAGTACGACCCCGAGTACGGGGGACAGGGCGCTGAGCACCTCTACTCCGTGATCCTCGCTGAGGAGCTGCACCGCTCCGGGTGCTCGGGGGTTCCGATGGCGATCGGCGTGCAGACGATGATGGCCACGCCGTCGCTGCACGAGTTCGGCAGCGACGAGCTCAAGCGGCGTTACCTGGAACCGGCTGTCCGCGGCACGGCGGTCTGCTCCATCGCCGTGACCGAGGCCGGCGCCGGCTCGGACGTGGCAGGTCTGCGCACCCGAGCCGTGCGCGACGGTGACGAGTGGGTGATCAACGGCAGCAAGCTCTACATCACCAACGGCACCCAGGCCGACTGGCTGTGCCTCCTGGCGCGCACCTCCGACGAGGGCGGCTACCGCGGCATGTCGCAGATCATCGTGGAGACCAGCACGCCTGGATTCTCGGTCTCCCGCAAGCTCGACAAGCTCGGGAACCGCTCGTCGGACACCGCGGAGCTGTTCTTCGACGACGTCCGGGTGCCCGTGAGCAACACGATCGGTGAGATCGGCCGCGGCTTCCAGCAGCAGATGGCGCAGTTCGTCGTGGAGCGCATGTTCGCCGCCTACGGAGCTGTAGGCAGCTGCCGCTGGGCGCTCGAGCGCACCCGCGACTACCTGCTGCAGCGGGAGACCTTCGGCCGGCCGCTGCTGGCCAACCAGTACGTGGGTTTCCGACTGACCGAGCTCTCCGCCCAGGTGGAGCTGCTGCAGTCGCACAACTACGCCTGTGCCCAGGCGTACATGGACGGCGAGGACATCACCCGGGCGGCCACCGTGGCCAAGCTCACCGCCGGCCGGCTGCTGCGCGAGGTGGCCGACACCTGCCTGCAGTTCCATGGCGGCATGGGGTACATGGAGGAGACCTGGACCTCTCGGTTCTTCCGCGACTCCCGGTTGGCCTCCATCGGCGGCGGCGCCGACGAGGTCATGCTGCAGGTGCTGGCCCGGATGGACGGGTTCACGGCATGACGGCCGGAGGTAGCCCGCTGCTGGAGCAGCTCGTCGGGGACTTCGAGGCCGAGTGCGCCGACCTGGACGCCAGGGTGTCCCCGTTGGAGACTGCCGCGTGGGGCACTCCGACCCCGGCGATCGGCTGGGACATCCGCGACACCATCAACCACCTGGCCTTCTTCGACGCCGACGCCCTGCTGGCCGTGACCGACCCGGACGCCTTCACCGCACTGGTGCAGCGCGTGACCGTGGCTGGCAACGACTACGTCGAGCAGCGCACGCTCGAGGGCCGATCCTTCGACCCCGCCCAGGTCCTGGACCGCTGGCGCACCGGACGGGTCGCGCTGGCGGCGGCACTGCGCGGCATGGACCCCGGGGCCCGCGTGCCCTGGTTCGGCCCCTCCATGAGCCCGGCCTCGTTCGTCACTGCGCGGCTGATGGAGGTCTGGGCTCACGGGCAGGACGTCGTCGACGCGCTCGGGCAGCAGCGCCCTGCAACATCTCGGCTGCGTGCAGTGGCCGATCTCGGCTACCGAACCCGCGCCTTCTCCTACGCCGTCCGCGGCGCCGTCATGCCGGAGGCGCCGGTGCGCCTGGAGCTGGCCGGGCCGGAGGGCCAGACCTGGACCTGGGGCCCGCCCGACGCGGCGGACGTCATCAGTGGCCCGGCGCTGGACTTCTGCCTGCTGGTCACCCAGCGCCGGCACCGGGACGACCTGGCGCTGACGGTGCGCGGCGCAGCGGCCCAGGAGTGGGCTGCCATCGCGCAGGCCTTCGCCGGTCCCCCTGGAGCCGGGCGGGAGCCGCTGTCATGACCTCTCCGCTGCGCGTGGCCAACGTCTCCGGGTTCTACGGTGACCGCCTGTCGGCGATGCGCGAGATGCTCGACGGTGGGGACGTCGACGTCCTGACCGGGGACTACCTCGCCGAGCTCACCATGTTCATCCTCGGGCGGCAGCGCGCCACCGACCCGGCCGCGGGGTACGCCCGGTCGTTCCTCACCCAGCTGGAGGAGTGCCTCGGTGACGCTCTGAGCCGCGGGGTGCGGGTGGTCAGCAACGCCGGGGGGCTGAACCCGCAGAGCCTGGCCGACTCGGTGCGTGCCCTCGGTGAACGGCTCGGGGTCCCGGTCCGGGTGGCCACGGTCAGCGGTGACGATCTGCTGCCGCGGCTCTCCCAGCTCAGCTCCGCCGGCCATCTGCGGACCGGTGACCGGCCACCAGCGGACGACAACGGGACTCCTGGGACCGGGGAGTTCGCCGACACCCTGACTGCCAACGCCTACCTCGGCTGCTGGGGAGTGGTGCGTGCCCTGGAGGCGGGGGCCGACGTCGTCGTCACCGGGCGGATCACCGACGCCAGTCTGGTCGTCGGTCCGGCCGCGTGGCACCACGGCTGGGGCTCCGACGACCTCGACGCGCTGGCCGGTGCCACCGTTGCCGGGCACGTCCTTGAGTGCGGCACACAGGCCACCGGCGGCAACTTCAGCTTCTTCACCGAGCTGCTCGACACGAACCCCGGCGCCCTCGACCGCGTCGGTTTCCCGCTCGCCGAGATCGCTGCTGACGGGACCGCCGTCATCACCAAGCACCCTGGTACCGGGGGAGCGGTCACCGTCGACACGGTCACCGAGCAGCTGCTCTACGAACTCACCGGCAGTCGCTACGGTGGGCCGGACGTCATCACGCGGTTCGACCGGTTGCAGCTGCGGCAGGTGGGGCCTGACCGTGTCGAGATCACGGGGGCTCGCGGGCTGCCGCCCGGGGGCTGGCTGAAGGTGGCGACCAACCGTCTGGGCGGCTTCCGCAACGCCATGACCCTGCCGCTGGCCGGGCTGGACGTCGACCGCAAGGCGGAGCTGCTGCGCCGACAGCTGGCCCCGACGTTGGAGGGAGTGGCCGAGGCCGTCGTCACCCTGGCTCGTACGGACTCCCCGGACGCCGGTACGGAGGAGGAGGCCAGCGCCCTGCTGCATGTGGTTGTCAAGGACCCGGACCGGGAGAAGGTCGGCAAGGCGTTCACCGTGCCCGTGATCGAGCTGAGCCTGGCCAGCATCCCCGGCTTCTTCGCCACCAGCGCCCCGCCCAGCCCATCCGCCTACGGCGTGTACTCCCCGGCCTGGGTGCCGGCCGAGGACGTCGACCAGCTGGTGGGCCTGCCCGACGGCCGCAGCGAGACCGTGCCCTCCACGTGGCCACAACCGGGCGACGCGCCGGTCGACGTCCCTGCAGACGCGGTGGACACGGACGTGGACGCTGACGTGGACGTCAGCGGGATGTGGTCGGAAGGACCCACCCGCCGCGTCCCCTTGGGCCTGGTGGCCGGCGCTCGCAGCGGCGACAAGGGCGGCTCGGCGACCCTCGGCGTGTACGTCCGGAGCGCGGAGGCCTACCTGTGGCTTTCGGACTTCCTCACCGAGGAGCGGCTCCAGCAGCTGCTGCCGGAGGCGGCCGCCCTGCCGCTGACCCGGGAGCTGCTGCCCGGCCTGAAGGCGGTGCTGTTCCAGATCCACGGCCTCCTCGGCGAGGGCGTCGCCGCCAGCACGCGATTCGACCCCCAGGCCAAGGCCGTCGGTGAGTGGCTGCGGTCACGCCTGGTCGACGTCCCGTCGTCCCTGCTCCCGGGAGGAAGAACGTGACCGTACTCGCCGAGCGTGCTGCGGAGAACCGTGCCGCACTGCTCGAGCGTCTCGCGGAGCTCGAAGAGCAGCGCGCCCAGGCCAATCTGGGCGGTGGTGAGAGTGCGCTGGCCCGCCACCGCAGTCGCGGCAAGCTCACCGTCCGTGAACGCATCGAGCTCCTACTTGACCGCGACAGCCCGTTTCTGGAGCTCTCCCCGTACGCCGCCTGGGGCACCGACTTCCCCGTGGGGGCGAGCGTGGTCACGGGTATCGGCGTGGTGGAAGGCGTCGAGGTCATGATCTCGGCGAACGACCCGACCGTGCGCGGGGGAACGACAAACCCCTACACGTTCCGCAAGACCCAACGGGCGCATGAGATCGCCCAGACGAACCGGCTGCCGTTCATCAGCCTTGTCGAGTCCGGGGGCGCGGACCTGCCCACCCAGGCGGAGATCTTCATCCCGGGAGGTCGCGCGTTCCGAAACCTCACCAGGCTGTCCGCCCAGGGCATCCCCACGGTGGCCCTTGTCTTCGGCAACAGCACCGCCGGTGGCGCCTACCTCCCGGGGATGAGCGACCACGTGGTCATGATCGAGGGTCGCAGCAAGGTGTTCCTCGCCGGTCCCCCGCTGGTGAAGATGGCCACCGGCGAGGACGCCGACGACGAGTCCCTCGGCGGGGCGGCGATGCACGCCCGTGTCTCGGGCAGTGCTGACCACCTGGCTGTCGACGAGGTCGACGCGATCCGGCTGGGCCGCCAGATCGTGCGGAACCTGAACTGGCGCAAGGCGGGTCCTGGACCGTCCCGACCGGCTGACCCTCCGCTCCACGACCCCGAGGAGCTCTTGGACCTGGCACCCGCTGACCTGCGCCAGCCCCTCGACCCGCGCGACGTGCTAGCCCGCATCGTCGACGGCAGTCGGTTCGACGAGCACAAGCCGCTCTACGGAACGTCACTCGTGACCGGCTGGGCGAGCATTCACGGCTATCCGATCGGCGTTCTGGCCAACGCCCGTGGCGTGCTGTTCCGGCAGGACGCCGAGAAGGCCGCACAGTTCATCCAGCTGGCCAACCAGGTCGACACCCCGCTGCTGTTCCTGCAGAACACGACCGGCTACATGGTCGGCACCGAGTACGAGCAGGACGGGATCATCAAGGCCGGTTCCCAGATGATCAACGCGGTGTCTAACAGCGCCGTCCCGCAGATCACGCTGAACATCGGGGCGTCCTACGGCGCCGGCAACTACGGTATGTGCGGGCGGGCCTACGATCCACGGTTCCTGTTCACCTGGCCGAACGCCAAGAGCGCGGTCATGGGACCGGCGCAGCTTGCCGGCGTCCTCGACATCGTGGGTCGGGCCAGCGCGCAGGCCCGGGGCCGTGACTACGACGAGGAAGCGGCTGCGGCGATGCGGGCGGCTGTGGAGCAGCAGATCGAGCGCGAGTCGCTCGCCTTGTTCCTGTCCGGACGTCTCTACGACGACGGCATCATCGATCCCCGCGATACGCGAACGGTGCTGGGACTGGCGCTCTCAGCGATCCACAACGCCCCCGTCCGGGGACTTCACGACGGATGGGGGGTGTTCCGGCTATGAGCCCTGTGACCCTGCGCAGCGTCCTGGTGGCCAACCGCGGCGAGATTGCTCGGCGGGTGTTCTCCACCGCTCGTGCCATGGGACTGCGTACCGTCGCTGTGTACTCCGACGCGGACGCCGACGCGCCGTTCGTCGCCGACGCCGACGTCGCGGTCCGACTGCCTGGCAGCACTCCGGCAGAGACCTACCTGCGTGCCGACTCGATCGTGGCGGCTGCACTGCAGGCCGGCGCCGACTGTGTGCACCCGGGCTACGGCTTTCTGTCCGAGAACGCGGACTTCGCCCGGGCGGTGCAGGCGGCTGGACTGGTCTTCGTGGGTCCGAGCGCTGAAGCCATCGAGGCCATGGGCAGCAAGTTGGCCGCCAAGGCCCGCATGCGCGAGGCCGGGGTGCCGACCCTGCCGAGTGTCGACGTCAGCGGTCTGTCCGGACCAGAGCTGGAGAAGGCAGCCGTCGATGTCGGGTACCCGTTGCTGGTGAAGGCCTCCTTCGGTGGGGGCGGCCGCGGGATGCGGGAAGTCAGGGCCCCGGGCGAGCTCACAGAGGCGGTCGAGAGTGCACGCCGGGAGGCGGCGTCGGCCTTCGGCGACGGAACGGTGTTCCTCGAGCGGCTGCTCGAGCGACCCCGTCACGTCGAGGTCCAGGTTCTCGCGGACAGCCACGGACGGACGGTGGCGCTCTTCGAGCGGGAGTGCTCGATTCAACGGCGCCACCAGAAGGTGGTCGAGGAGGCACCGTCTCCGGCGGTGGGCCCGGAGCTGCGGGAGCGTTTGCAGGCCGCCGCGATCGCTGCCGCTCGGTCCATCGACTACGTCGGCGCAGGTACGGTCGAGTTCCTCCTCGACGAAGGAGGTGAGTTCTACTTCCTCGAGGTCAACACGCGACTTCAGGTGGAGCACCCCGTTACCGAGGCGGTCACCGGACTGGACCTCGTCCGGTTGCAGTTCGACGTCGCTGCCGGCCGGCCGCTGCCCGACCCCGCTCTGCGACCGGTCCTGAACGGAGCGGCGATCGAGGTCCGCCTCTACGCCGAGGACCCGGCTCGCAACTGGTTGCCCCAGTCCGGGCGGCTCGTGGACTTCCACGTGCCCGCCGACTCCCAGTTCCGGCTGCCGGACGGGCCCGGTGTCCGACTGGACAGCGGCGTTGTTCCCGGCGTCGAGGTCGGCGTGCACTACGACCCGATGCTCGCCAAGGTGATCGCCTGGGCTCCGGACCGGACTTCGGCCGCGCTGGCCCTGGCCGGAGCGCTGCAGCGCGCCCGGCTGCACGGCCTGGTCACTAACCGAGATCTCTTGGTGCGCGTGTTGCGGAGTGAGGCCTTCCTCGCCGGCGAGACCGACACCGCGTTCCTGGACCGGCTCGGCCTGGACGCCCTCTCCGCGCCGCTGGTCGATGAGGGGGGGCTCCGTCGGCATGCCGTTGTGGCGGCGCTTGCGGGCGCCGCACTGCGGCGGGCCACCGCCCCGGTGCTCGCCGGTCTGCCCTCCGGCTGGCGCAACAACCCGACAGCGCCCCAGACCACCGTCTTCGACGCCGGTACGGTGCGTTACCGCCTGGACCGGACGGGGCTCACGGCCGACGTCGACGGGACGCCGGTACCGCTGGCGGTGCTCGAGACCGAGGTCCTCGGGCCGACCCTGGTCCGGCTGCACGTGGAGGCCGAGGGGTTGCGCGGAACGTACGAGGTGCACGTCCACGGCGACCGCTCGTTCGTCGACGCGCCCGACGGCTCGACGACACTGGTCGAACGCCCACGGTTCCCGGAGCCCGCGGCGAAGGTGGCGCCGGGGTCGTTGACCGCTGCCATGCCCGGCACGGTCAGCCGGGTGGCCGTGTCGGAGGGAGAACGGGTCGTCGCCGGCCAGCTGGTACTGGTCCTGGAGGCCATGAAGATGGAGCACCCCGTGGTGTCACCCACGGCCGGCGTGGTGCAGGCTCTCCACGTCCACGTGGGGTCGCAGGTGGAGGCAGGCGCGACGTTGGCCGTCGTCGCCGAGACCGAGGAAGGGAACAGCGATGCGTCCTGATCTGTCGGGGGTCGACCCCCTCGAGCTGAACCTGGCGACCAGGTTGTCGGTAGGAGACCTGCTCACCCGCTCGGCCTTTCAGTTCCCCGACCGCAGTGCCATCGTGCAGGACGGTGAGGAGGTCACGTACGCACGCCTCGACGCCGCCGCCGAGGCCTTCGGACGAGGCCTGCTCGACACCGGCCTCCAGCGCCAGGAGCCCGTTGCCTTTCTGCTGGGGAACTCGTGGCGATTCGTCGCCAGCTTCTTCGCCTGCGCCAAGGCGGGGCTCGTTGCCATGCCGGTGAACCTGATGCTGTCCGCTGACGACGTGGCATGGATCCTGGCCGACTCGGGAGCGCGCGCAGTGGTCGCCGACCCCGCGTTCGTCCCGCTCCTCGAGCGGGTACTGCCCGACCTGTCTCAGGTGACCACCGTGGTCGTCACCGGGGATGCGCCCGTCTCGGTGGCCGGGCGTGCCGTGCTGCGCTGGGACGACGTAGCCGCGGACCCGACCCCGCTGCATGTGGTGGTGGAGGACCGCGACACCGTGCACTGCCTGTACACCTCTGGCACGACGGCACGTCCTAAGGGCGTGCTGACGAGCCACCTCGCCGTCCACGTCGCGGCGCTGAGCAACGCCCTGGAGCTGGGACATCGGCACGGTCACGACCCCTCGGTGGCCCCGATCGTGCTACCGCTGTTCCACACCACCGCCCTGGACACGCTGCTGCTGCCCGTGCTGCTCACCGGTGGCACCGTGATCCTTCCTGCCGGCTTCCAGCCTGAGGCGTACCTCGACCTCGTCGAGAGTCGGCGGGCGACGCACCTGCTGCTGCTGCCGATGATGTGGGCTGCGGTACTTGGCACGCCGAGGCTCGACGAGCGAGACCTGTCCTCGGTGCGGCTGTGCATGTACGCCATGGCACCGATGCCCCAGGAGCGGATCGGTCAGATCGCCGCCGCCTTTCCCAACGCCGACGTGCTACTTGGCTCCGGGCAAACCGAGTGCGTGCCGGCCACGGTGGTGCAGTGGCCTGCTCACCAGGACACCAAGAGTGCCTCATGGGGCCCGGCGGTGGTCACCGTCGACGCCCGGATCATGGGCCCGGCCGGCGAGCTGGTGCCCCGGGGAGAGACCGGCGAGATCGTCTACCGTGGTCCCCATGTGATGAGCGGCTACTGGAACAACCCTGCGGCGAACACCGCGGCCTTCGCACATGGCTGGTTCCACAGTGGGGACGTGGGCCACATCGACGACGAAGGCGTGGTCTGGTTCACAGACCGGCTCAAGGACATGGTGAAGACCGGTGGGGAGAACGTCTCGTCGGTCGAGGTTGAACGGGTACTGCTGAGCTCTTCGGAGATCACGGAGGCAGCGGTCATCGGGGTACCCGACGACCGGTGGGGCGAGGCCGTCACGGCGGTCGTCGTCGCTGCCGACCCCGCCGTCGACCGTGCCGCTCTCGAGGAGCGGCTCATCGCACTGTGCCGTGAGCACCTGGCCGGCTTCCAGGTCCCGAAGCGGATCGAGGTTCTCTCCGGACTGCCGAAGACGGCGACTGGCAAGATCCAGAAGCACGAGCTACGGGAGCGGTTCCGTGGCTGAGCCGGAGCTGGTCCATGTCGACCACCGAGGGCAGGCTGCCGTGGTCACCCTGGACTCTCCCCACAATCGCAACGCGCTGTCGAGTTCGCTGCTGGAACAGCTGCACGCGGCCTTGGCGGGGGTGACTGCCGACGACCGGGCCCGAGTCGTCGTACTCACTGCGACTGGAACGGTGTTCTGCTCCGGCGCCGACCTGAAGGAACAGCTGGCCGGCGGCCCGCAGCCGGCGGTGGGGCTGCCGGACGTCGTGACGCTCATCTACGGCTCTCCCAAACCGGTGGTTGCGCGGGTCAACGGCGCTGCGCGCGCCGGCGGGCTCGGCTTGATCGCAGCCTGCGACCTCACCGTAGGACTGGCCAGGGCGACCTTCGGGTTCAGCGAGGTCCGCATCGGCGTGGCCCCCGCCATCATCGCCGTCCCCTGTCTGCGCCGGATGGACCGCCGCGCCGCCAGGGAGCTGTTCCTCACCGGCGAGACGTTCGACGGGCTGCGGGCCCGCGACGCCGGCCTGCTCGACCGTGCTGTCGCCGACGACGAGCTCGACCAGACCGTGGACGTCCTGGTCGGACAGCTCTGCAGGGGCGCACCCGAAGCGCTGGCCATCACCAAGCGACTGCTGCAGGACCTCCCCGGTCCGGACCTGGACGAGGACCTCCGCCAGATGGCCGCGGTGTCGGCCGAGCGGTTCGCCTCCGCCGAAGCGCGTGAGGGTATCGCCGCGCTGCTCGGCAAGCGAGAACCGTCCTGGGCCACTTCGTCAGCGCTCACAACGGGAGGACGGCCATGACCGAGACCGACGTCACCGCGACCACCAGTGACCCGTGGCGCACGCCCGAGCGGGTGGCGCTGCGCCGGCTCGTCCGCGACTTCGTGGCCCGGGAGATCGCGCCCCACATGGAGGAGTGGGAACGGGACGGCGAGCTTCCGCGCGATCTGCACCGCAAGGCAGCCGCCGTAGGGCTGCTGGGCGTCGGCTTTCCCGAGCATGTGGGCGGCAGCGGTGGCGACGCAATCGACTCAGCGATCATCACTGAGGAGATCCTGCACGGCGGCGGATCCACCGGCGTCTGTGCCTCGCTGTTCACCCACGGCATCGCCGTCCCGCACATCGTCGCCTACGGCAGCCCCGAGCTGGTTGACCGGTACGTCCGACCGACGTTGGCGGGGGAGCTGATCGGGTCCCTGGCGGTCTCCGAGCCCGGTGGGGGCTCCGACGTCGCAAACCTCCGCACCAGGGCGGTCCGCGACGGTGACGAGTACGTGGTCAACGGCAGCAAGACGTTCATCACCAGCGGCGTGCGCGCCGACTTCGTCACGGCCGCGGTACGCACCGGGGGACCAGGTCACCCAGGCATCTCCCTGCTCGTCATCGACAAGGACACACCCGGATTCACCGTCTCCCGCCGACTCGACAAGATGGGCTGGCGGTGCAGCGACACGGCTGAGCTGTCCTTCACCGACGTCCGGGTGCCGGTCACGCACGTGGTGGGCACCGAGAACACCGGCTTCGCCCAGATCATGCAACAGTTCCAGAGTGAGCGGATCGGCCTTGCTGTCCAGGCCTACGCCACCGCGGCCCGTGCCCTGGACCTGGCACTCGGGTGGGCGCGGGACCGGGAGACGTTCGGACGACCGCTGTCCTCCCGCCAGGTGATCCGGCACAAGCTGGCCGAGATGGCCCGCCAGGTCGACGTCGCGCGCTCTTACACCCGGGCAGTCATGCAGAGGTTCCTCGCCGGTGAGGACGTCGACGCAGAGGTGTCGATGGCGAAGAACACCGCCGTCTACGCGTGCGACTTCGTGGTGGACGAGGCGGTGCAGATCTTCGGCGGCATGGGCTACATGCGCGAGTCGGAAGTCGAGCGTCACTACCGGGACGCACGGATCCTCGGGATCGGCGGAGGGACGAACGAGATCATGAACGAGGTCATCAGCAAGCGGATGGGGTTATGACCGTAGAGCCGGACCGCTCGTTTCGAGTCACTGGTACCGAGCAGGAACGGTCCTGGGCAGAGAGGCTCCTGCCGCCGGTGGAGCAGGTCCAGCCAGGGCTGTGGTCCATCCCGGTTCCCATCCCCAACAGCCCGCTGCGGTACGTGCTCGTGTACGCCCTCGAGCTGGACGACGGGCTCGCGCTGATCGACGCCGGGTGGGACACCGAGGAGGCGTGGCAGGCCCTGACCCACGGCCTAGCGACGGCCGGGTACGCCGTCGGCGACGTCCGCGGCGTGATGGTGACGCACATCCACCCAGACCACTACGGGCTGGCCGGCCGGGTTCGTGAGGCCTCCGGCGCCTGGGTAGGACTACATCCGGACGACGCGGCTCTGCTGCCTGCTCGGTACGGGGCCGGGCTGAACGATCTCCTTGAGGACATGACCCGGTTACTGCGCAAGTGCGGGGTCCCGGAGAAGGAGCTGGGCAGCCTGTCCCGGGCATCGTTGGAGATCGTCGACTACGTGCGCCAGGCCGAACCGGACCGCCTCATCCAGGACGGTGAGCGCCTTCCGCTGCCGGGCTGGGACCTGCGCGCGGTGCACACACCCGGTCACTCACCTGGCCACCTGTGCTTCCACGAGCACCGCCGCCGGGTCTTGTTCTCCGGCGACCACGTCCTGCCCCGGATCACGCCCAACATCGGGGTGCACGCCCAGTCCTCAGGCAATCCGCTGGCCGACTTCGTCGACTCCTTGGCCCGTGTCGGTGCACTGGATCCCGAGCTGGACGAGGTGCTGCCCGCGCACGAGTACCGCTTCGCCGGCCTCGCCGCGCGCGTGTCGGCGCTCCTGGCCCACCACGACGCGCGCCTTGAGGAGATCCGCACCGCCACCGCGGCGAGGCCGACGACGTGGGAGCTGACCGCCGCGCTGACCTGGTCGCGACCGTGGGATCAGATCTCCGGCTTCATGCGACGAGCGGCCGTAGCGGAGACGCTGGCGCACCTGGTCCTCCTCGAGAGCAGGGGACGCGTGACGCGCACTCGCGAGCTCCCGTGGCGGTGGGAGCCGCGCTGAGCGCGGGTGCCACCGTTCAGTCGGTGCGCGCCTTCCAGTCAGCGACTGCCTCCGTGTCCGGCACGCTCGTTCGGTCCCCGCCGGGCCAGGCGGATGGCGCCAGGCCGATCGCACCGGCCCACAACCGGGTGAGGACGTCGACGGCAGCCGCCTCGTCCAGCCCCTCCACGGGGTCCTGCCACAGGTGGGCGAAGGACTCCACCATGGCCCCCAGCGCGCTGGCCGTCGCCCGCGGTGGCAGCAGTGGGTCGGCCAGGCCCAGGTGCTGCAGTCGGATCAGGCCCTCCATCCCGCGCTGGACGAACGACTCCCGGATCTCCAGTCGCAGCCCGCGGAAGTCCTCCCGAGTATCCGCCAGGGAGTCGAGCACCCGCAGGATGCGCGAGTGCCGCGTGACGGCTCGTAGGAACGAGCGGTTCGCGGCCTCGATGCGGGCGTAGGCCGCGTCCGGCGGCAGGCGGCTACCGATCGAGGTGGCCGAGAAGATGTCCTTGGCCACCTCGGAGACGATCTCGCGGAGCAGCGCCTCCTTGGAGTCGAACCACGTGTAGAACGTTCCGTGAGACACCCCAGCGCGCTGCGCGACGGCATCGATGCCGACGGTCGAGAACCCGTGCTCCTCGAACAGCTCCCGCCCAGCCAGCAGCAACGCCGACCTGGTTCGCCGGCCGCGTGCGGTGACTGGGGGAACGCCCGATCCCTTAGTCGTCACTGAAGTCCTCCAGCAGATGTGTGCTGCCATCTTGACGGCACCGTCAGGTTTCGCCAAACTGCCGTGATCTCGCTCACTCTGAGGCCATCTCTCCGGGAGGACAGGCATGGACATGGGAATCGGCGGCTGGGTCGCGACAAGGGCGTTCCTCTCCGGGGACCGGATCGCGGTCGTAGACGGTCCGCGGCGCCTGACCTACACCGACCTGGACGGCAGCACCAATCAGCTGGCCCGGGCACTGACAGCCCTGGGGGTCCGCCGCGGCGACCGCGTCGCAGGGCTGCTGGTCAACAGCACCGCGTTTCTGGAGACGATGCTGGCCACCGCCAAGCTGGGCGCAGTGTTCGTACCCATGAACGTCCGACTGGCGCCGGCCGAGATCTCCTACCTCTTGGCCGACTCGGGAGCCGATACCTTCGTGTACTCGGCGCCGCTGGCCCCGGTGGCTCGCGCGGCAGTGGCGGAGGACGGTGTTCACGTCAGGTCCCGGCTGATCGTTGCTGGCGAACCCGACCACGGCGAGCTCCGTTACGAGGACGTGCTGGCCAGCGGTGACTCGCGTCCGATGAGGTCCGACGTCGATCGACGTGACCTGTCCTGCCTGATGTACACGTCAGGAACCACCGGCAAGCCCAAGGGAGCGATGCTGACCCACGACAACCACCTGTGGAACGTGGTGAACAGCCTGTCCTTCGGACGCGGGTTGCGTGAGTCCGACGTCACCGTGACGGTGGCGCCGATGTTTCACATTGGCGGCCTCGGGATCCACACCCTGCCCCTTCTGTACGTCGGCGGGACTAACGTGCTGCTGCCGTCGTTCGACCCGGTCCGAACCCTCGAGACGATGTCCCGAGAGAGGGCCACGGTGCAGTTCATGGTCCCGGCCATGTGGGCTGCGCTCATGTCGGTGCCCGGCTTCGACGACTTCGACCTGTCGTCGCTGGAGCTCGCTGTGTCGGGCGGGGCGCCGTGCCCTCTGCCCGTCATCGAGTTCTACCAAGGTAAGGGACTTCCCTTCCAGGAGGGCTTCGGAATGACCGAGACCGCTCCAGTTGTGTCGATCCTTGATGCCGATCACGTCAAGGAGAAGGCGGGATCCATCGGTCGGGCAGTGTTTCATGTCGAGGCTCGTATCGTCGACGAGGCCGACAAGGATGTTGCCCCGGACCAGGTGGGCGAGCTGGTCTTGCGCGGACCCAATGTGTTCACCGGCTACTGGGGTCTCCCGGAGGCCACCGCGGAGGCGTTCCGCGGTGGGTGGTTCCACACTGGTGACCTGGGCCGCATAGACCCGCAGGGTTTCATCACTCTGGTCGACCGCAAGAAGGACATGATCATCAGCGGCGGCGAGAACGTGTACCCGATTGAGGTCGAACAGGTCCTCCACCGCCACCCGGCGGTCCGTGAGGTGGCCGTCGTCGGCGTACCGGACGCCCGGTGGGGCGAGACCCCAGTGGCCACCGTCGCGCTTCAGGACGGCGCTGAGACGACGGCCGAGGAGCTCATCGCGTACGCCCGGGAGCGGCTCGCCCACTTCAAGTGCCCTACCCGGGTGGAGTTCGTCTCCGAGCTGCCTCGTACAGCAACCGGCAAGGTGCTGAAGACAGTCCTGCGCCAGCAGTACGGCGGAAGCGCGCAGGCGGTGGACCGCTGAGTCGAGTCCTGGCCGGCGCGACGGCGGTGTCCCCAGTCGGGCAGACGTGCCGTCCGGATCCCTCGCCGCCGACGCGTTCCTGTGGGCTGCGTGACCGTCTCGGGCTCGCGACGGGTTACCGTGCCCACCGCACGCGCTCATCCGGCAGCAGGAAGGCAGTCCGTGGCCAGCACGCAGAAGGCGGCATCCCCGGGGGTGCGCCGGCTCGTCATCGTCGAGTCCCCGGCCAAGGCCCGCACTATCGCGGGCTACCTCGGCGACGGCTACGAGGTCGAGGCCAGCGTCGGGCACATCCGTGACCTGCCGCAGCCGTCCGAGCTCCCTGCCGAGCTGAAGAAGGGACCGCTCGGCAAGTTCGCGGTCGACGTCGAGCACGACTTCGCCCCCTACTACGTCGTCAACCCGGACAAGCGCAAGAAGGTCGCCGAGCTACGCCGCGCCCTCAAGGACGTCGACGAGCTGTATCTCGCCACCGACGAGGACCGCGAGGGGGAGGCCATCGCCTGGCACCTGCTCGAGGAGCTCAAGCCGAAGGTGCCGGTGCGGCGGATGGTCTTCCACGAGATCACCCGGGAGGCGATCCAGCGGGCGATCGAGACGACCCGTGACATCGACACCCGGCTCGTCGACGCGCAGGAGACCCGGCGCATCCTCGACCGTCTCTACGGGTACGAGGTCTCCCCGGTGCTGTGGCGCAAGGTCCGCCAGGGCCTGTCGGCCGGGCGGGTCCAGTCCGTGGCGACCCGGATGGTCGTGGAGCGGGAGCGGGAGCGGATGGCCTTCCGTGCCGCCGAGTACTGGGACGTCGTGGGCGACTTCTCCCCGCGCGGGGAGCAGGGTGCGTCGTTCACCGCGCGGCTCGTGGCGGTGGACGGCGCCCGCGTGGCCACCGGCCGCGACTTCGACGACCTCGGGCAGCTGCGCACCTCGGGTGCGGTGCGGCTCGACGAGGCGGCCGCCACCGCC
>JBMOMI010000030.1:0-1592 GCA_049325235.1 Actinomycetota bacterium
CCCCGGAGGAGGCGCTTGCCTACTTCGGCCGCAAGTACGACGAGCTCGTCGCGCAGGCCGATCTCCTCGAGCAGCGGCTCAGGACGACCGACGTCGCCCCCAAGGACGCCGACCGGGCCGTCCGGGCCCTGCGCGAGTCGCTGGCCGACGCCCACGTCGTCGGGGACCTCGAGGGGCTGGCCAGGCGCGTGGACGCCCTGGCGGAGCTGGCCGGGCAGCGCCGGGAGGCCGCCGAGGCCGAGCGCGCGGCCGCCCGTGAGCAGGCGCGCGCGGCGCGGTTGGCGCTCGTCGAGGAGGCCGAGCGCCTCGCCGGAACCGACGCCGAGCGGATCCAGTGGAAGCCGACCGGCGACCGGCTGCGGCAGCTGTTCGACGAGTGGAAGGCCGCGCAGCGCAGCGGCCCCCGGCTGGAGAAGCCCGTCGAGGACGAGCTGTGGAAGCGGTTCAGCCACGCCCGGACGCTGTTCGACCGCAAGCGCCGCGCCCACTTCTCGCAGCTGGAGAAACGGCAGGCCGAGGCCACGCGGGTCAAGGAGAAGCTCGTCGCCGAGGCCGAGGAGCTGTCGTCGTCCACCGACTGGGGTGCGACGGCCGCGGCGTACCGCGACCTGATGGATCGCTGGAAGGCCGCCGGGCGAGCCGCCCGCAGGGACGACGACGCGTTGTGGGCCCGGTTCCGGGCGGCGCAGGACGCGTTCTTCTCGGCGCGCAACGCCACTCAGGCGGAGCAGGACAGCGAGTTCCGCGCCAACCTGGAGGTCAAGGAGGCCCTGCTCGCCGAGGCCGAGGCCCTGCTGCCCGTGCAGGACGCGCGCGCCGCCCGCGCCCGGCTGCGGGAGATCGCCGAGCGGTGGGAGGCGGCCGGGAAGGTCCCGCGCGCCGACCTCGCCCGCATCGAGCGGCGGATGCGCGCGGTCGAGCAGGCGGTGGCGGACGCCGAGCGCGAGCAGTGGCGGCGGAGCAACCCCGAGGCCCGCGCCCGCGCGACCGGCGCGCTGGCGCAGCTCGAGGAGTCGATCGCGTCCCTCGAGGCGGACCTGGAGGCCGCGCGGGCGGCCGGAGACGCCCGGGCCGAGGCGACGGCGCAGGCTGCGCTGGCCGCGAGACGCCAGTGGCTGGAGCAGGTGCGCCGGGCGGCGGACGACTTCTCGGGCTGACCGGTCGTCCACAGCCCCGCCGGCGCGGCGGCGGCGCTCCGGGCCATCCTCGGTGCGTGGACGTCGCACCGCTGGGCTGGCTGCTCGACCGCGCACCGGCCGCGCCGGAGACCTCGCCGCTGCGGGCAGGCCCGGGGCTGAGTGCCGCCGCCCTGGAGGCGATGCGCCGCGACGGGCTCGTCGTCCCGGTCGCCGGGCCGGTGTACCTGCCCGTCGGTGCCGCCGGGCAGCGGAGCGCGCGGGCCGCCGCCGTACGGCTCGTCGCTCCGCGCGGAGCGCTCGTCACGCTGCTGGCGGCGGCGTGGGTGCACGGCGCGCCGCACCCTCCGGGCGTCGTCGACGTGGCCGTGGGGCGCGCCTGCCCGGCCTGGCGCACGCCGCCCGGCGTGCGGCTCGTCGAGTCGGTCGTGGACGAGGACGACGTGGTGGAGGTCG
>JBMOMI010000031.1:0-1591 GCA_049325235.1 Actinomycetota bacterium
GGCGTCGCGGAGCGAGACCTCGACGCCTGGGTCGCGGAGGTCGCGCCGCCCGCCGAGCAGGACGCCGTGGGGCACCTGGCCGTGGCGCGCAGCCACCCGGCGTGGGTGGTCCGGGCGCTGCGGGAGTCCCTCGTCGCGCACGGCCGCCCGGCCGGCGAGCTGGACGCGCTGCTCGCGGCGGACAACGACCGACCGGTCGTCGCGCTGGCCGCGCTGCCCGGGCTCGCCGCCGTCGGCGACCTCGTCGCGGCCGGGGCGAGGCGCGGGCGCTGGTCCCCGGTCGCCGCGCTGCTGCCGGCCGGTGACCCCGGCGGGCTCGAGGCGGTGCGCGCCGGCCGGGCCCGGGTGCAGGACGAGGGCAGCCAGCTCGCGGCGCTCGCGCTCCTGGCGGCGGACGTCGCCGGGCCGGACGAGCGCTGGGCGGACCTGTGCGCCGGGCCGGGCGGGAAGGCGGCCCTGCTCGCCGCGGTGGCCGCGCAGCGGGGGGCGTCCCTGACCGCCGTCGAGCTGCAACCGCACCGCGCCGCGCTCGTCGAGCAGGCCCTCGCCCCCGTGCCCGGCACGCACGAGGTGCGCACCGGTGACGGGCGGGAGGTCGGCGCCGACGAGCCCGGCCGGTACGACCGGGTGCTCGTCGACGTCCCCTGCACCGGGCTCGGCGCGCTGCGGCGCCGCCCGGAGTCCCGGTGGCGGCGGCAGCCGTCGGACCTGGCCACCCTGGCCCCGCTGCAGCGTGCCCTGCTCACCTCGGCGCTGGACGCCGTCCGGCCGGGCGGCGTGGTCGCCTACGTGACCTGCACGCCGCACCCGGCCGAGACGCTCGCGGTCGTGGACGACGTGCTGCGCCGGCGGGACGACGTCACCCGGCTCGACAGCCCGGCGCTGGTCCGCGCGGCTGCCGGTCGCGACGTCCCGGACCTCGGCGACGGGACAACGGCGCAGCTGTGGCCGCACCGGCACGGCACCGACGCGATGTTCGTCGCCCTGCTGCGCCGCGAGGGCTGAGGCAGGGCGCTGGGGCCGCTGCCGGTAGCCTCGCCGGTCGTGGCCGTCCAGATCTCGCCGAGCATCCTGTCCGCGGACTTCGCGAACCTGGCCTCCGAGCTCGAGCGCGTGGCCAACGCCGACTGGGCCCACGTCGACGTCATGGACGGCCACTTCGTGCCGAACCTCACCATCGGCCTGCCGGTCGTGGAGCGGCTGCGCGAGGTGAGCCCGCTGCCGATCGACGTCCACCTGATGATCGAGGACCCGGACCGCTGGGCGGCCGGGTACGCCGAGGCCGGCGCCCAGAGCGTCACCTTCCACGCCGAGGCGGCCGCCGCCCCGGTGCGGCTGGCGCGCGAGCTGCGCCGTCTCGGCGCGCGGGCCGGGCTCGCGCTCAAGCCGGCGACGCCGGTCGAGCCGTTCACCGACCTGCTGCCGGAGCTGGACATGCTGCTCGTGATGACCGTCGAGCCGGGCTTCGGCGGGCAGTCGTTCCTCGACGTCTGCCTGCCGAAGGTACGCCGGGCGCGTGAGGCGGTCCGGGCGTCGGGCCTCGACGTCTGGGTCCAGGTCGACGGTGGGGTGTCGGCGGCGACGATCGAGC
>JBMOMI010000032.1:0-18462 GCA_049325235.1 Actinomycetota bacterium
TTCGCCGGCTTCGGCAACGCCCGCCAGACGAACGAGCGCTACCGGATGATCCTCGAGCGGGGCGGCGGTGGCCTGTCCGTGGCGTTCGACATGCCGACGCTCATGGGCCGCGACTCCGACGACCCGAGGAGCCTCGGGGAGGTCGGTCACTGCGGCGTCGCCGTCGACTCGGCAGCCGACATGGACGTCCTCTTCGACTCCATCCCCCTCGGGGACGTCACCACGTCGATGACGATCTCCGGGCCGGCCGTCCCGGTGTTCTGCATGTACCTGGTGGCGGCCGAGCGCCAGGGTGTCGACATCGGCACCCTCAACGGCACCCTGCAGACGGACATCTTCAAGGAGTACATCGCGCAGAAGGAGTGGCTCTTCCCGCCCGAGCCGCACCTGCGCCTCATCGGCGACCTGATGGAGTACTGCGCGGCCAACATCCCCGCGTACAAGCCGCTGTCGGTGTCCGGGTACCACATCCGCGAGGCCGGCTCGACCGCCGCCCAGGAGCTGGCGTTCACGCTGGCCGACGGCTTCGCGTACGTGGAGCTGGGCCTGTCGCGCGGTCTCGACGTGGACGTGTTCGCCCCCGGGCTGTCGTTCTTCTTCGACGCGCACGTCGACTTCTTCGAGGAGATCGCGAAGTTCCGCGCGGCGCGGCGGATCTGGGCGCGCTGGCTGCGAGACGTCTACGGCGCCAAGACCGAGAAGGCCCAGTGGCTGCGCTTCCACACGCAGACGGCCGGGGTGTCGCTCACCGCCCAGCAGCCGGTGAACAACGTCGTCCGCACGGCGGTGGAGGCTCTCGCCGCCGTCCTCGGTGGCACGAACTCCTTGCACACCAACGCGCTCGACGAGACCCTCGCCCTTCCGACCGAGGAGTCGGCGGAGATCGCGCTGCGCACCCAGCAGGTGCTGATGGAAGAGACGGGCGTCACGAACGTCGCCGACCCCCTGGGCGGCTCCTGGTACGTCGAGGCCCTCACGGACAAGCTCGAGGCCGAGGCGGAGCGCATCTTCGACAGGATCAGGCGGATGGGCGAGCAGGGCCGTACGCCGAACGCCGACGGCGTGGTGGAGCACGAGATCGGCCCGATGACGTCCGGCATCCTGCGCGGCATCGAGGACGGCTGGTTCACCGGCGAGATCGCGGACGCCGCGTTCGCCTACCAGACCGCGCTGGAGAAGGGCGACAAGAAGATCGTCGGCGTCAACTGCCACACGCAGACAACGGCTCGCGAGCTGGAGATCCTGCGCGTCGGGCACGAGGTCGAGCGTGAGCAGGTCCGGCTGCTGGCCGAGCGCAAGGCCCGGCGGGACGACGCCGCCGCCCGGTCCGCCGTCCGCGCCCTCGTGGAGGCGGCCCGCAGGGACGCGAACCTCATCGAGCCGATGCTCGACGCCGTCCGGGCCGAGGCCACCCTCGGTGAGATCTGCGGTGCGCTGCGCGACGAGTGGGGTGGGTACACCGAGCCGGCGCGGTTCTGAGGGCCCCGAGCCGCCGCGGAGTCGATTGGTCGACCGCCGGGGGCTTGCCTATCCTGGATCGCCGCTCGGTCGTCCGACCTCCGGGGGGAGCGCCGTCCACCACCGCAAGGAGCCGCTCAACGTGCGTCGCCTGCTGCTTCCGGCCCTGGCCGGCCTGCTCGCGCTGGCGGGGATCGTGGCCGTCGCCGTCGGGATCGCGCAGCGCACGGTCTGGCTGCCGGACGACGAGGTGACCGCCACCGCCCGCCTGAGTCCCGACGTGCCGCTCGCGGTGACGGAGCCCGGCGTGCTCGAGATGCGGGACGGACCCGTCACGGTCACCGTCACCGCCGAGGCGGACGACGCGCCCGTCGTCATCGCGGTGGGCCGCCAGGGTGACGTCGAGGCATGGGTCGACGGCGCCGCGCACTCCTCCGTCGGCGGTCTGGTCAGCGAGCGCCGCCTGCGCGTCGAGACCGTCGACGGGCAGACCGAGGTGCCCGACCCCGGCACGACGTCCGACCTGTGGCTGGAGCAGGAGACCGGAACCGGAGGAGTGACGTACGTCTACGACCCGCCGCCCGGCGCCTGGCTGCTGCTGGCCGCCACGAACGGCACCGTGCCGGGACCGACCGAGCTGACGTTCACGTGGCCGCGTGAGGTGACCACCCCGTGGTCGGTGCCGCTGATAGTCATCGGGGCCGTCCTTCTCCTCGGCGGGATCGGCCTGCTCGCCTGGCTGTGGCAGCGCGGGCGGCCGGCGCGGGTGCGGCCGGCGACCGTGCCCGAGCGGACGGAGGTGCACGGGTGAACCGCCGTCTCCGCATGCTCGCGGCCGTGTCCGCACTGACGCTCCTGGCCGGCTGCGGCGCCGAGGCCCTGCCGGAGCCGAGGCCGGTGGAGGTCGACGGGCCCGTGCCGGTCGTGCTCGACCCGCAGGTCGAGACGATCCGCGCGAACCTGGAGGCAGTGCTCGCCACCGGCGACGAGGCGCAGGACGCCGCGCCGCTGGCCTCCCGCGTGGCCGGACCGGCGCTGGAGCTGCGCACCGCGCGCTACACGGTGCGCCGCCAGCTTCCCGACCAGCCCGCCCCGCCGGCGCTGGGCGGCGAGCTGCTGCTCGACGTCGCGCCCGCCGCCCAGGGGTGGCCGCGGTTCTTCCTGACCGCCTCGCGCCCGGCGCCGGACGCCGTCCCGCAGCTGCAGGTCCTCACCCAGACCGGCCCGCGTGACCCGTACCAGCTCACCGCGTGGGTGACGATGCTGCCCGGGACGACGCTCCCGGAGATGCCGGGCGAGCCGACGCCGGCGCTGGCACCGGCCGAGCCGTCCGGGCTGGTCGCCTCACCCGCGGACGTCGTGGCCCGGTACGCCGACGTGCTGACCAACGGGGACGCCAGCGCGCACGCCGCCTTCTTCGCGGCGGACCCCTTCCGCACCCAGGTGGTGGGCGAGCAGACCGCCGAGCGCGACGCCGTCAGCCAGTTCTTCTCCTACACGGTGACGCACACGCCCCGCGAGGGCGCGGTCTGGGCGCTGCGGACCGCGGACGGCGGCGCCGTCGTCCTCGGGGTGCTCGAGGCGAAGCGGGCCTTCGCGGTGACGCAGCAAGGCGCCAAGCTCCCCCTGCCGCCGGACCTCGCCGTCCTCGCCGGCACCCAGGAGGCGACCAACGCCGCCGAGGTGACGTCGCTGGAGATGGTCGCGTTCGTCGTCCCGCCGGAGGGCAGCGAGAACCCCGTCACCGTGCTCGGCGGGGAGCGGGGCACGCTGTCCGCGACAGCCTCCTGAGCGGCCGGATGAGTCCTGAGAGGATGACCGCATGAGCCAGCAGCCCTCCACGCCTCCCAGCCCGCGCCTCGACCTGCGCGGTGCCGTCGACCTGTCCGGCCTCGGCCAGCGCCAGGCCGCGGCCGGGGCGGCGCCGTCGGCCTCGAACGGCCCATTCGTCGTGGACGTCACCGATGCCACGTTCGGTGAGCAGGTCGTGCAGCAGTCGATGACCGTGCCGGTCGTGATCGACCTGTGGGCCACGTGGTGCGGACCGTGCAAGCAGCTGTCGCCCGTGCTGGAGAAGCTCGCCGCCGAGTACGGCGGGCGGCTGCTGCTGGCGAAGGTCGACGTCGACGCGAACCCGCAGATCGCCCAGGCGTTCGGCGTCCAGTCGATCCCCACCGTGGTGGCCGTCATCAAGGGTCAGCCGGTGCCCCTGTTCCAGGGAGCGGTGCCCGAGCCGCAGGTGCGCAAGGTGTTCGACGAGCTGCTGCGCGTGGCCGCGGAGAACGGCGTCACCGGCCGGCTGGACGGCGGCACCGACCAGGAGGCTCCCGCGGAGCCGGAGCTGCCGCCGCTGCACGCCGAGGCCTACGACGCGATCGAGCGCGGCGACCTCGACGCCGCCGCCGACGCCTACCAGCGAGCGCTCGCCGAGAGCCCGGCCGACGACATGGCCAAGGCCGGCCTGGCACAGGTGGAGCTGCTGCGCCGCACCCAGGGGGTCGACCTCGCGCAGGCCCGCGCGGCGGCTGCCGCGAACCCCACGGACGTCGACGCCGGCCTGCGGTGCGCGGACCTCGACGTCCTCGGCGGGCACGTCGAGGACGCGTTCGCCCGCCTCGTCGACCTCGTGCGGGCGACCTCGGGGGACGAGCGGGAGCGCGTGCGCCAGCGGCTCCTCGAGCTGTTCGACGTCGTCGGCGCCGACGACCCGCGCGTGCTCGCCGCACGCCGGGCCCTCGCCAGCGCCCTCTTCTGATCGTGATCATGGGATCCCGCCACCGTGAGGTGGCGGGATCCCATGATCACGGTGGTCAGGGGGCGGGCCGCAGCCAGAGCGTGCCGAGCGGGGGCACGCGCACGCTGGCCGAGACCGGCCGCCCGTGCCACTCCACGTGCTGGGCCTCCACCCGGCCCAGGTTGCCGACACCGGAGCCGCCGAAGCCCTCCGCGTCGGTGTTGAGGACCTCCTCCCACATCCCCGCGTGCGGCAGCCCGACGCGGTAGCCCTCGTGCGGCGTCCCGGCGAAGTTGGCGACGCACACGAGCATGCCGCCGTCGGCGTCCCGGCGGACGAACGAGAACACGTTGTGCTGGTTGTCGTTCGCGTCGATCCACTCGAAGCCCGCGGGGTCGGAGTCGAACGTCCACAGCGCCGGGGTCTCGCGGTAGAGGCGGTTGACGTCCCGGACCATGCGGTGCAGTCCGGCGTGCATGGGCTGGTCGAGCAGCCACCAGTCGAGGCTGCGCGCCTCGGACCACTCGGCCTCCTGCCCGAACTCGCCGCCCATGAACAGCAGCTGCTTGCCGGGGTGCGCCCACATGAAGGCCAGGTACGCCCGCAGGTTCGCCAGCTGCTGCCAGCGGTCGCCCGGCATCTTGCGCAGCAGCGAGCCCTTGCCGTGCACCACCTCGTCGTGGCTGAGCGGGAGCACGAAGTTCTCGCTGTAGGCGTACATCAGCGAGAAGGTCATCTGGTGGTGGTGGTACTGGCGGTGCACCGGCTCCTTGGTCATGTACGTCAGGGAGTCGTGCATCCAGCCCATGTTCCACTTGAAGCCGAAGCCGAGCCCTCCCAGGTGCGTGGGCCGGGTGACGCCCGGCCAGGCCGTGGACTCCTCCGCGATGACGACCGTGCCCGGGTTGCGGCGGTAGGCCGTCGCGTTGGTCTCCTGCAGCAGGGCGACGGCGTCCAGGTTCTCGCGGCCGCCGTACTGGTTGGGGACCCACTCACCTTCCTTGCGCGAGTAGTCCAGGTACAGCATCGACGCGACGCCGTCGACGCGCAGGCCGTCCGCGTGGAACTCCTCCAGCCAGAACAGGGCGTTCGCGACCAGGAAGTTACGAACCTCCTTGCGCCCGTAGTCGAAGACGAACGAGCCCCACTCGTTGTGCCACCCCTTGCGCGGGTCCGGGTGCTCGTAGAGGGCCTCACCGTCGAAACGCATCAGGGCCCACGGGTCGGTGGCGAAGTGCCCGGGCACCCAGTCGAGGATGACGCCGATGCCGGCCTGGTGCAGCCGGTCCACGAGGTACCGGAAGTCGTCGGGGCTGCCGAACCGCGAGTCCGCGGCGTAGTAGCCCGTCACGTGGTACCCCCACGAGCCGCCGAACGGGTGCTGCATCACCGGCATCAGCTCGACGTGGGTGAAGCCGAGGTCGGCGACGTAGTCCACGAGCTCCTCGGCGAGCTGCCGGTACGACAGGCCGGGCCGCCACGAGCCGAGGTGCACCTCGTAGATGCTCATCGGGCCGTTGTGCGGGTCGCGCTCCGCGCGCCTCGCCAGCCACTCGGCGTCCCCCCACTCGTAGGTGGACTCGGTGACGATGGACGCGGTGGAGGGCGGCACCTCGCTGGCCTGGGCCATCGGGTCGGCCTTCTGCCGCCACTGACCGTCCCGGCCGAGGAGCTCGTACTTGTAGTGGGTGCCCACGCCGGCGCCCGGTACGAACAGCTCCCAGATGCCCGTGGAGCCGAGGGAGCGCATCGCGTGGTGCCGGCCGTCCCAGTGGTTGAAGTCGGCGACGACGCGGACGGCCTGCGCGTTCGGGGCCCACACCGCGAACGAGGTGCCGGTGACCTGGCCCATCTGGCCGTCGTACCGGCGCACGTGCGCGCCGAGCACGCGCCACAGCTCCTCGTGCCGTCCCTCGCCGATGAGGTGCAGGTCGACCTCGCCGAGCGTCGGCAGGAAGCGGTACGGGTCGTCGACGAGGGAGGGCTCGTGGCCGGGGTAGGTGACCTCCAGGCGGTAGTCCGGGATCTCGTCGGTGTCGAGCACGCCGACCCAGATCCCCTCGAGCTCGTGCTCGAGCGGCGTCCGGCCCTGCGCCGTGACGACCGTGACGGACTCGGCCAAGGGGCGCAACGTTCGCACCGTGACGCGTCCGTCGTGCACGTGGGCGCCGAGCACGTCGTGCGGCAGCGGCCACGAGCCCGTGGCGACTCGGTGCAGCTCCTCGTGGGACGCGGGCCTGGGGGTCGCGGTGGACGTGGCGGGTCGGGAGACGTCAGCCATGCGCGCCAGTCTGTCGGTCCTGCCGACGACCGGCAACGAGAGCGTCAGGTGAGCAGCCGCGCCACCGCGTGCAGCGGGACGTCGAGCCAGTCCGGGCGGTTGCGGCTCTCGTAGACGACCTCGTACAGGGCCTTGTCGAGCTCGAGCGCGGCGAGCAGCGCCTCGTGCTCGCGGGGGTCGTGGCCCGATGCGGCCGCGTACCCGGCGCAGAACGCGTCCCTGGCCGTGGCCGCCCACGCGTCCGCGGCCGCGACGGCGTCCTCGTCCGTGGAGCCCACGGTGGTGTACCGCGCCGCGTAGTCGAACGAGCGCAGCATCCCCGCCACGTCGCGCAGGGCGAGGTCGGGACGCGTCCGCTCGGCCAGGGGGCGCAACGGCTCGCCCTCGAAGTCGAGCAGCACCCAGCCGCGCTCGGGGGAGTGCAGCACCTGCCCGAGGTGGTAGTCGCCGTGCACGCGCTGCAGCGGCGGGACGTCCCGGAGGCCGTCGAGGGCCTTGCTGTGGTGGTCGAGGGCGTCGCCGAAGCGGTCGAGCGCGTCGGTGGCGGTCCTCGCCCAGGCCACCCGTTGGCGCAGGCCTGCCACCAGCGCGGAGCGCTGCTCCTCGCCGACCTCGGTGGTGCCGAACGCCTCGGCGAGCGCGACGTGCACGGCGGCGGTGGCCTCACCCAGGCCGTAGGCCTCCGGTGAGAAGTCCCGTCCGGCGCCCACGGCGGCCACCGCCTCACGCCAGGCGTCCTGGCTGCCGGCCATGAACTCGGTGGCGACCGCGAGGTGGCCGGTGACGTCCCCGCCGTCGGCCGCCGTCCAGCTGCCCTGGAGCCACCCGACGACGCCGGGCACCTGGCGGCACCCCTGGCGGGAGAGGGCGTCGAGCACCTCCACGTCGGGGTTGGCCCCGGGGTGGAGGGTGCGGAACACCTTGACGATCAGGGGCCCTGCGCCGTCCGGCTCCACGATGACGCTTGTGTTGGACTGCTCACCGCTGAGCACCCGCGTCGAGGCGGCGCCGGTCGGCAGCGCGCGACCCGGCGGCACCTGGAGCGCGTCGAGCAGCGCCGCGACGTAGGCGGGGTCGTGCGGGCCGTCGTAGACCCAGCGGTGGCCCAGCTCGGGGTGGTCGACCTCACCGACCAGGGCGAGGCCGGCGCCGGGCAGCGGCCCGGACCGGTAGGTCAGCGGCACCTGGACGACGTCGGTCCGGTCGCCGGAGTCGAGCGCCACGAGGTGCACCTCGATGGCGACGTCGCCGGCCGGGTCCTCCAGGGGCATCCCGCCGACGTGGCTCAGGCCGACCCCGCGGCCCTTCGCCGGGTACCACCGCTGGTGCGGCATCCAGGAGTGCAGCAGGTGCGAGACCGCCGGGTCGAGCGCGCTCACGGCCGGGTCACCCGCAGCCAGAAGAAGTCGCGGGACCCCAGCGTCATCGACAGCCTCCCGTCGGCCGGGACGTCGGGAAACCCGCTGCCGCCGAACAGGTCCGTCAGGTGCGCCCCTTCGTATCCGGGCAGCTCCAGCACCGTCGCCTGCGGCGTGCCCGAGAGGTTGTTGACGCACAGCACGGTCTCCGCCTCGCCGTCCTCGCCCTCCATCGGCTCGAACCGCCGCAGGAAGGCGAGCACGGCGTCGTTCTCCGCCGTCACCGCCACGAAGTCACCCAGGCCGAACACCGGGTGCCGCCGCCGGATGGCGAGCATGCCCCGCACCCAGTGCAGCAACGACGACGAGGTGGCGAGCTGCGCCTCCACGTTCACGCTGTTGTAGTGGTAGACGAGCGACTGGACCACGGGCAGGTAGAGCTTGCCCGGGTCCGCTGACGAGAAGCCGGCGTTGCGGTCCGGCGTCCACTGCATCGGCGTGCGGGACGAGTCGCGGTCGGGCAGCCAGATGTTGTCGCCCATGCCGATCTCGTCGCCGTAGTACAGGCACGGGCTGCCGGGCAGCGACAGCAGGAGCGCGTTGATGAGCTCGATCTCCGCGCGGGAGCCGTCGAGCAGCGGCGCCAGGCGGCGCCTGATCCCGATGTTCGCGCGCATCCGGGGATCGGGGGCGTACCAGCCGTACATCGCGGCGCGCTCCTCGGTCGTCACCATCTCGAGCGTCAGCTCGTCGTGGTTCCGCAGGAACGTGCCCCACTGCCCGCCGCGCGGGATCTCCGGCGTGTCGGCGAGGATGTCGAGGATCGGAGTCGCCTTCTGCTCGCGCATGGCGTAGAAGATCCGCGGCATCACCGGGAAGTGGAAGCACATGTGGCACTCGGGCTCGGTCTCGGACCCGAAGTACTCCACGACGTCCCGGGGCCACTGGTTCGCCTCGGCCAGCAGGACCCTGCCCGGGTACTCCTTGTCCACCATGGTCCGCAGGTCGCGCAGGAACTCGTGCGTGCGGGGCAGGTTCTCGCAGTTGGTGCCCTCCTCCTCGAACAGGTAGGGCACGGCGTCCAGGCGGAAGCCGTCGATGCCGAGGTCGAGCCAGAACCGGACGACGTCGAACATCGCCTCGCGCACGTCGGGGTTCTCGAAGTTGAGGTCGGGCTGGTGCGAGAAGAAGCGGTGCCAGTAGTACTGGCGGCGCACCGGGTCGAACGTCCAGTTCGAGGTCTCGGTGTCGACGAAGATGATCCGCGCGTCGCCGTACCGCTCCTCGGTGTCGCTCCACACGTAGAAGTCGCCGTACGGCCCGTCGGGGTCGGTTCGGCTGGCCTGGAACCAGGGGTGCTGGTCGGACGTGTGGTTCATCACCAGGTCGGTGATGACGCGCAGACCACGGGCATGCGCCTGACTGACCAGCTCGGTGAAGTCGGGCAGCGTGCCGAACTCGGGCAGCACGGCGCAGTAGTCGCTGATGTCGTAGCCGCCGTCACGCAGCGGGGACGCGTAGAACGGCGGCAGCCAGAGGCAGTCGACGCCGAGCCACTGCAGGTAGTCGAGCTTGCCGATCAGCCCGGTGAAGTCGCCCGACCCGGACCCGTTGGAGTCGGCGAAGGCCCGCACGAGCACCTCGTAGAAGACCGCCTTGCGGTACCACTGGGGGTCGTACTTGAGGCCCGGGACGGTGACGTTGAGCCCTTCCACTCAGACTCTCCTGACGTGGATCACGTGCGCGGGGTGCTCGGGGTCGAGGCGGACGTAGTTGTGCTCGCCCCAGCCCCACGTCTGCCCCGAGAGCAGGTCGTGCGCCACGAACGTGTCCTGCCAGTCCATCCCGAGCGCCGGCATGTCCAGGTGCACCATCGTCTCCCGCGTCGAGTGCGGGTCGAGCAGGACGACGGTCAGCACCGTGTCCTCGACGCCGGTGGGGGAGTGCTCGGCCGGCACGCGGCGTGAGTAGGCCAGGATCGAGTCGTCATCGGTGCGGTGGACGACCGCTCCGCGAAGCCGCTGCAGCGCCGGGTGAGCGCGCCGGATGGAGTTGAGCCGGGTCAGCAGTGGCGCGAGGCTGCGACCCTGCTCGAGCGCCCCGGCCCAGTCGCGGGGCTTGAACTCGTACTTCTCGTTGTCGATCTGCTCCTCGGCCCCGGGTCTCGCCACGTTCTCCACCAGCTCGTAGCCGGAGTAGATGCCCCACGTCGGCACCATGGTGGCGGCCAGGACGGCGCGCAGCCGGAACGCCGCCGGGCCGCCGAACTGCATGTAGGGCGTGAGGATGTCGTGCGTCGTCGGCCAGAAGCTGGGCCGCATGTAGTCGGCGGTCTCGGAGGACAGCTCGACGAGGTACTCCGCGAGCTCGGTCTTCGTGTTCCGCCACGTGAAGTACGTGTACGACTGGTGGAAGCCGACTTTCGCGAGGGTGCGCATCATCGCCGGCCGGGTGAAGGCCTCGGAGAGGAACACGACCTGCGGGTGCCGGTCGTTCACCTCCCGGATCAGCCACTCCCAGAACTCGACGGGCTTGGTGTGCGGGTTGTCGACGCGGAACAGCGTCACCCCGTGGGACACCCAGTGCAGGACGATGCGCAGCACCTCGGCGTAGATGCCGGCCGGGTCGTTGTCGAAGTTGAGCGGGTAGATGTCCTGGTACTTCTTCGGCGGGTTCTCGGCGTAGGCGATCGACCCGTCGGCGCGGGTGGTGAACCACTCCGGGTGCTCGGTCACCCACGGGTGGTCCGGGGAGCACTGCAGCGCGAGGTCCAGCGCCACCTCCATGCCGAGGCTGCGCGCACGCTCGACGAACGCGTCGAAGTCGGCGAAGGTGCCCAGCGTCGGCTCGATCGCGTCGTGCCCGCCGTCCGGGCTGCCGATGGCGTACGGCGACCCCGGGTCCCCCGGCTGCGCCTCCAGCGTGTTGTTGCGGCCCTTGCGGTTGGTGGTGCCGATCGGGTGAACCGGCGTCAGGTAGACGACGTCGAAGCCCATCTCCGCGATGGCGGGCAGGCGCTCGGCCGCGGTGCGGAGCGTGCCGGAGCGCCACTGGCCGGTCTGGGCGTCGCGCACCGCTCCCTCCGACCGGGGGAACATCTCGTACCACGAGCCGACGAGGGCCCGCTCCCGCTGCACGCGCAGCACGTAGGTCTCGCTCGCCGTGACCAGCTCCCGGAGCGGGAGGCGGGCCAGCGCCGCGTGCACGTCCGCGGACGTGCCGGCCGCGAGCCGGGCCTGCGGCGGCCGGGAGGCGTCCCGCAGGCCGGCGACCGCCTGCTCCAGGGCGGCCACGCCCTCGGGGTCCCGGTCGGGCACGGCGGCGGCGCGCTCGAGCAGCAGCGCGCCCTCGGTCAGCATGAGCTCGGTGTCGACGTCCGCGGCGACCTTGATGACGGCGTCGTGCTCCCACGTGCCGTAGGGGTCGCTCCAGCCCTCGACCCGGAACGTCCAGTCCCCCTCGGCGTCCGGGACGACGTCCGCCCGCCACCGGTCGGTGCCCGGCTGCGTCATCCGCATCCGCACGCGCGAGTGCTCCGTGCCGTCCGGGCGCACGAGCACGGCGGTGGCCGCGACGGCGTCGTGGCCCTCCCGGAAGACGGTGGCCGTCACCGGTACCGCCTCGCCGACGACGCACCGGGCGGGCCAGCGTCCGGCGTCCACGACCGGGCCGACGCCGAGGACGGGGATCCGCCCCACGCGCGTGCCGGTGGCAGGGTGCTGCGCGGTGGGCGGAGCGGCTTCCGCGGCCGGTGACGCGGGGCGGCGGGGCCGGCGGCGGGCTGTGCGGGCGTCGCTCACCCGCCCGAACCTACCGAGAGGGAGGCAGGGCCGGCATCCGGACGGCGGGCGGGTCCTGCGACGGGTGTGCAAGAAGTTGCGAACTCGCGAAACGTGACGTCAGACCTCGGCGTGTCGCGCGGTCTTGGGGGCGTACTCTCGCGGGCTGTGAGAGCGATCCGACGGTTCACCGTCCGCACCGTGCTGCCCGAGCGCATCGAGCCGCTCGGCGAGCTGGCCCTCAACCTGCGGTGGTCCTGGCACCGCCCCACGCAGGACCTCTTCGCCGCCATCGACCCGAAGCGGTGGGACGCCGTGCGTCACGACCCGGTCGCCCTGCTCGGCGACCTGCCGCCGGAGCGACTGGACGAGCTCGCCGCCGACCCGCTGTTCGTCGCTCGCGTCGAGGCCGCCTCGCAGGACCTGCAGCGGTACCTGACCGACCCGCTCTGGTACCAGGGTCTGGACGGCGACAAGCCCGGGAGCATCGCCTACTTCTCCCCGGAGTACGGCGTCACCTCCGTGCTGCCCCAGTACTCCGGTGGCCTCGGCATCCTCGCCGGCGACCACCTCAAGAGCGCCTCCGACCTCGGCGTGCCGGTCGTCGGCGTCGGCCTGCTCTACAAGAGCGGCTACTTCAAGCAGGCCCTCACCCGCGACGGCTGGCAGACCGAGACCTACCCCGTCCTCGACCCGGACGGCCTGCCGCTGACGCTGCTCCGCGAGCCCGACGGTTCCCCCTGCGAGGTGCGGATCGAGCTGCCGGGCGGCCGCACGCTGGTGGCGCACGTCTGGAAGGCCGACGTCGGCCGCGTCCCGCTGCTGCTGCTGGACTCCGACGTCCCGGCCAACGACGAGGCCGCCCGCAGCGTGACGGACCGCCTCTACGGTGGCGGTGGGGAGCACCGGCTGCAGCAGGAGATGCTGCTCGGGATCGGCGGGGTGCGGGCGCTGCGGCTGTGGTCGCGGCTCACCGGCGCGCCGGAGCCGGCGGTCTACCACACGAACGAGGGCCACGCCGGGTTCCTCGGGCTGGAGCGGATCCGCGAGCTGATCAGCGCCGGCCTGACGTTCGACGCCGCGCTCGAGGCGGTCCGGGCGGCCACCGTCTTCACCACCCACACCCCGGTTCCGGCCGGCATCGACCGCTTCGGCCGCGACCAGGTCGAGCTCTACCTCGGTGACTCCGACGTCCTCGCCGGGGTGCCGATCGAGCGCGTGCTCGCGCTCGGCGCGGAGGACTACACCGGTGGCGACCCGACGGTCTTCAACATGGCCGTCATGGGCCTGCGCCTGGCCCAGAGGGCGAACGGCGTCTCCCGCCTGCACGGCGACGTGAGCCGGGGCATGTTCGGCGGCCTGTGGCCGGGCTTCGACCACAGCGAGGTGCCGATCACCTCGATCACCAACGGCGTGCACGCCCCGACGTGGGTGGACCGCCGCGTCTACGAGCTGGCCGAGAAGCACCTCGGCGGCCAGGTGACGCCGCACGTGTTCGAGCACGTCGAGGACGTGCCGGCCGGGGCCATCTGGGCCGTCCGGCGCGAGCTGCGGGAGCAGCTCGTGCACGACGCGCGGCGCCGCCTGCGCGACTCCTGGCGCAAGCGCGGCGCGACGGCCGCGGAGCTCGGCTGGGTGGACGACGTGCTCGACCCGGACGTGCTGACCATCGGGTTCGCCC
Source organism: Actinomycetota bacterium (assembly GCA_049325235.1). Lineage (GTDB taxonomy): Bacteria > Actinomycetota > Actinomycetes > Actinomycetales > SCSIO-59966 > SCSIO-59966. The sequence goes on from JBMOMI010000032.1 coordinate 13,292, forward strand.
GCCGAGTGCCGACGTACAAGCGGCTCACGCTGATGCTGCGCGACCCGGCACGCCTCAAGGCGATGCTCCTGCACCCCCAGCGTCCGGTGCAGCTCGTGATCGCCGGCAAGTCCCATCCCGCCGACGAGCAGGGCAAGCGCCTCATCCAGCAGATGGTGCGCTTCGCCGACGACCCGGAGGTCCGCCACCGGATCGTCTTCCTGCCCAACTACGACATCGCGATGGCCCAGACGCTCTACCCCGGCTGCGACGTCTGGCTGAACAACCCGCTGCGGCCACTCGAGGCCTGCGGGACCTCCGGCATGAAGGCCGCCCTGAACGGCTGCCTGAACCTGTCGATCCTCGACGGGTGGTGGAACGAGTGGTTCGACGGCGAGAACGGGTGGGCGATCCCCACCGCCGACGGCGTCGACGACCCGGACCACCGCGACGACCTCGAGGCCGCCGCGCTCTACGACCTCATCGAGCAGCAGGTCGCTCCGCGGTTCTACGACCGGGACGAGGAGGGCCTGCCGAAGCGCTGGCTGGAGATGGTCCGGCACACGCTGTCCAGCCTGGGACCCAAGGTGCTGGCCAGCCGGATGGTCGCCGACTACGTCCGTGACCTGTACCTGCCGGCTGCGGCGGCCGGTGCCGCCCTCAACGGTCCGGAGTTCGCCGGGGCCGCCGAGCTGGCGGCGTGGAAGCGCCGCATGCGCGCCGGCTGGGGCGCCGTCCGGGTCGACCACGTCGAGTCCAGCGGTCTCGGCGACTCCCCGCAGGTCGGGGAGGTGCTCCACGTCGGCGCCTACGTGTCCCTCGGCGACCTCGACCCGGAGGACGTCGACGTCCAGGTGGTGCACGGCCGGGTCAGTGAGAACGACGAGCTGACCAACCTGCGTACCGAGTCGCTGCGCCACGTCGAGTCCTACGAGGGCGGCCGGCACCACTTCGCCGGGGACGTCGTGCTGCGCCGCACGGGGCCGTTCGGCTACACGGTCCGCGTGCTGCCGCGGCACGCGCACCTCGCCAGCGTCGCGGAGACCGGTCTCGTCGCGAACGCCTGAGCCGCCGGGTCACCGCGACGCGCGGTAGACCCGCAGCGACAACGCCGACACGGGCACCCGGTCCCCGCCGGGGACCGGGTGCCCCTCGTCGTCCACCTCCGACGGCGTCTCGGCCGCGGAGTCCCACAGCAGGTGCCACGCGCGCGCCCAGGGCTGCCCCGGCAGCTGGACCTTCGTGTCGTCGAGGTTCCCGTGGACGACGAGCAGCAGCGACGGCCCCCCGACCGGCTCACCGTGCAGGAACGCCTGCAGCGTCCGCAGGGCGGGGTCGTGCCACCGGTCGTGGTCGAGGGCCATGGCGTCCGGGCCGAACCAGGCGAGGTCCGTCGTCCCGTCGGGGTGCACGGGACGCCCGGCGAAGAACGTGCTCTGCCGCAGGACCGCGTGCTCCCGGCGCAGGGCCAGCAGGGCGCGGGTCGTCGCCAGCAGGTCGGCCCGCCAGCCGGAGCCCACCCCGCTCCAGTCGAGCCACGACGTCTCGTCGTCCAGGCAGTACGCGTTGTTGTTGCCGCCCTGGGTGCGGCCGATCTCGTCGCCCGCGGTCAGCATCGGCACGCCGGCTGACAGCAGCAGCGTGCCGAGGAGGTTGCGCATCGACCGCCGGCGCACGGCCTCCACGACGTCGGTGTCCGGGCCCGGGAGCGTCCAGCCCTCGACGCCGTGGTTCCAGCTGCGGTTGTCGGGGTGGCCGTCCCGGTTGCCCTCGCCGTTAGCCTCGTTGTGCTTGTGCTCGAACGCGGTCAGGTCGGCGAGCGTGAAGCCGTCGTGCGCCGTGACGAAGTTGACCGAGGCGTGCGGGCCCCGGTCGCCTGCGGTGAACAGGTCGGCGGACCCCGCGATCCGCGTCGCGAGCTCCCGGACGCCGTGCCCGGCGCCGTGGCCGCGTTGCAGGCGGCCGCAGTCGGCCAGCCAGAACGTGCGCACCGCGTCCCGGAACCGGTCGTTCCACTCGGTGAACGGCGGGGGGAACTGGCCCGTGCGCCACCCGTGCGGCCCGACGTCCCACGGCTCGGCGATCAGCTTGGTCCCGGCCAGGACGGGGTCGGTCCGCGCCGCGACGAGGAAGGGGTGGTCGGGGTCGAAGCCGTGGCGTCCCCGGGCGAGCGTGGGGGCGAGGTCGAAGCGGAAGCCGTCGACGCCGTACGCCTGCACCCAGTAGCGCAACGAGTCCAGGGCCAGCTGGACGACGCGCGCGTTGCGGAAGTCGAGGCTGTTGCCGCAGCCGGTGACGTCGACGCTTCCCCCTCCTGCGTCGAGCAAGTAGTACGAGGCGTGGTCGATCCCCTTGAGGCTCAGCGCGGGGCCGTCCGGACCGCCCTCGGCGGTGTGGTTGTAGACGACGTCCAGGACCACCTCGAGGCCGGCCGCGTGCAGGCCGCGGACGGCGCCGGCTAGCTCGGCGACCACGGCGGCCGGGCCCGCGGCGCGCGCAGCCGCGGTCGCGTACCGCGGTTCGGGGGCGAAGAAGGCGAGGGTGTTGTAGCCCCAGTAGTTCCGCAGCCCCCGGCGGACCAGCCCCGGCTCGTCGACGATCGCGTGCACCGGCAACAGCTCCAGGGTGGTCACCCCGAGCGACAGCAGGTGCTCCACGACCGCCGGGTGCGCCAGTGCGGCGTAGGTGCCGCGCTGCTCCGGCGGCACGGCCGGGTGCCGCATCGTCAGGCCGCGCACGTGCGCCTCGTAGACCACGGTGTCCGACCACGGGACGCGCGGCCGGTCACCGGGCCCGCCCTGCGGCGGCGCCACGACCACACCGTGCGGCACCGAGCCGGCGGAGTCCCTGCCGTCGGGGGTGTGCCCGTCCAGCGGGCGCCACGTCTCGGCGTCCACCGTCTGGCCGAAAACCTCGGGCCCCCAGTGCACCTGACCCGTGACGGCCCGCGCGTACGGGTCCAGGAGAAGCTTGGCGGGGTTGTGCCGGTGGCCGGCCGCGGGGTCCCACGGACCGTGGACGCGCAGGCCGTACCGCTGGCCCTCGGCGACGCCCGGCACCCGGCCGTGCCAGACGCCGTGGGTCCGCCTCGGCAGCGCGATCCGTCGCTCGACCAGTCCACCCGCGCCGTCGTCGTCCAGCAGGCAGACCTCGACGGCCTCGGCGTGCGCCGCGAACACGGCGGCGTGCGCGCCGTCGTCGTCCAGGTGCAGGCCGAGTGGCCACGGGCCGTCGGGGGTCATGACCCGCCAGTGTGCCGCAGTGCGGCCGGGCGGCCGTGTCGGGCGCGCGGGCTACGGTGGGCCGGTGACCGACCCGACATCGCTCCCGTCGTTCCCGCCGCCCGAGGACGAGCACCCCCTGCGCGGGCGGGTCCTCGACGCCCTCATCGACCTGCAGCTGTCACCGAACGTCGACAGCGACGGCGACGTGTCGCTCGTCGTCCAGCAGCAGAAGGTGTTCGTCCGGTGCGTGGACGGCCCGCTGCCCTTGATGCGGGTGTTCGGGCAGTGGCGGGTCGGCGACTCGGTGCCGGACGACGAGCTGGCGCGACTGCGCGCGGCGAACGAGATCACGGCGCGGACCAACCTGGTCAAGACCACCGTGCACGACGGGATCCTGCTGGTCGCGGTCGACCTCGTCGTGCCAGAGGGCGCGCCGCTGCGCCAGCTGTTGCAGGGCGCGTTCACCGGCATCCTCGCGGCTGTCAAGGCCTGGCACGTCGCGGCCGGTGGCGCGCAACCGCCCGACGCGGGGGACCGGCCGGGCGGCGAGCCCGGCTAGGCTCGCCGGGCAACCCGGGCAGGCGACGGCGAGGAGGACCACGTGGGCGAGTTCGTGCGGCTCGAGGTGGACGGCGGCATCGGGACGATCCGGTTCGACCGGCCCCCGATGAACGCGCTGAACGCCCAGGTGTGGGAGGAGCTGCGCGAGGTCGCCGCCGAGGCCGGGACCCGGCGCGACGTGGCCGCCGTCGTCGTCTACGGCGGCGAGAAGGTGTTCGCCGCGGGGGCGGACATCAAGGAGATGCAGCACCTGTCGTACACCGACATGGTCGACCGCTCGGCGACCCTGCAGTCGGCCGTGACGGCGCTCGCGCGACTGCCGAAGCCCACGGTCGCGGCCGTCACCGGGTACGCGCTCGGCGGCGGCTGCGAGGTGGCGCTCGGCTGCGACTTCCGTGTCGCCGGCGACAACGCCAAGCTGGGCCAGCCGGAGATCCTGCTCGGCATCATCCCCGGCGCGGGGGGCACCCAGCGGCTGGCGCGGCTGGTCGGGCCGGCCCGCGCCAAGGACCTCGTCTTCTCGGGCCGGTTCGTGTCGGCCGCCGAGGCCCTCCAGATGGGCCTGGTCGACAAGGTGGTCGCGCCGGACGACGTGTACACCGCGGCGCGAGAGCTGGTGGAGCGGTACGTCGGCGGGCCGGCGTACGCGCTGCGGGCCGCCAAGGAGGCGATCGACCGCGGGCTCGAGGTCGACCTGGACACCGGCCTGGAGATCGAGCGCGTGCAGTTCGCCGCGCTGTTCGCCACGCGGGACCGGGAGATCGGCATGCGGTCCTTCGTCGAGCAGGGCCCCGGCAAGGCGCAGTTCGAGGGGCGATGAGCCAGGAGACGCCGCGCCCGCACGCGTCCGCCGAGGACGTCGAGAGGGCTTGGCGCGACACCAAGCTCGCGCAGGTGCTCTACCACGACTGGGAGGCGGGCACCTACGACGACAAGTGGTCGATCTCGTTCGACCAGCGGTGCATCGACTACGCCCGTGACCGGTTCGTCGCCGTCGCCGGCCGGCAGGGCTGGCCGTACGGCGACGCGCTGGAGGTCGGCGCGGGCACCGGCTTCTTCTCGCTCAACCTCAAGCAGGCCGGCGTGCTCGACCGCGTCGCCGTCACCGACCTCTCCCCGGGGATGGTCGAGGCGGCGCAGCGCAACGCGCGGATGCTCGGCTTCGAGGTGGAGGGACGCGTGGCCGACGCCGAGCGGCTGCCGTTCGACGACTCCTCGTTCGACGTGGTGGTCGGCCACGCGGTGCTGCACCACATCCCCGACGTCGAGCAGGCCATCGGCGAGGTCCTGCGGGTGCTGCGCCCCGGCGGGCGGTTCGTCTTCGCCGGCGAGCCGACACGCATCGGGGACTGGTACGCGCGGCGCCTCGGCCGCCTCACGTGGGCGGCCACGACGCGGGTCACACGG
>JBMOMI010000033.1:0-1587 GCA_049325235.1 Actinomycetota bacterium
CGTCCGGTCGGCCGAGTCGTCGAGGTCCGGCAGCGCGGGCCGGGAGACCTCGCCCGGGCGGCGGCCGTCGTCGCGCGCCGGCCGGAGCGTGCGCAGGACGAGCGCGGCGAGCGCCGTCCCGACGACACCGATCACGATGAGCGCCCAGGGGGTCTCGTCGCCGCGCACCGGCTGCCGCGCCGGGGCCCCCTCGTCGCTCCCCTGCATCGCGTCGGCCAGGCCCTCGGCGGCTCCGCGCACCCACCCGGCACCGACGCGCGGCTCGCCCAGCTCGGCCGCCCCGCCGGCGGCCGAGGCGAGCGCGAGCAGCAGGAGCCCCCCGGTCGCCACCGTGACCAGCACCGCGGCCGTCCGCCGCCCCGCCATGCACCGAGGCTACCCGCGCCCCACCCCCGGTGATCATGCTCTCCGCCGTGATCAAGGAATCCGAGCGTGATCAAGGAATCCGGGAACGCCCGGGGACGCCACACGGTTGCCACGACTGGACCCGAGTGCCCTGGAGGATGCATGTCCCTGTTCGGCAGCCGCCTGAAGTCCACGATGGTCACCCGCGAGGAGGCGTTGCGCGGCCGCGACACCCGGCCGTTCGACGTCCCGGAGCGGCACGCGGTGCTCGGCACGCCGCTGGAGGGGCCGTGGCCGGACGGCACCCAGGTGCTCTACGTCGCGATGGGGTGCTTCTGGGGCGCCGAACGCGCGTTCTGGGAGCTCCCCGGCGTGGTAGCGACCGCGGTGGGCTACCAAGGCGGCCACACCCCGAACCCCATGTACGAAGAGGTGTGCACCGGGCGCACCGGGCACGCCGAGGTGGTGCTCGTCGCCTACGACCCGGCCCAGGTCTCGACCGAGAACGTCCTGCGCACGTTCTGGGAGTCCCACGACCCGACGCAGGGCTACCGGCAGGGCAACGACGTCGGCACCCAGTACCGGTCGGCCGTCTACTGGACGACGCCGGAGCAGGAGGCCGCGGTCCGCGCCACCCGCGACGCCTACGCCGAGCGCCTGCGCGCCGCCGGGTACGGCGACATCACCACCGAGCTGCGCCCCGCGGCCGAGGCGGGGCCGTTCTACTACGCCGAGGACTACCACCAGCAGTACCTGCACAAGGTGCCGAACGGGTACTGCGGGCTCGGCGGCACCGGCGTCTCCTGCCCGGTCGGTCTCGTCACCTGATCGCCACCCGGTGGTGATCAGGTGGCGTCGCCACCCCACCCAGGTGGCGAGGCCGCGGCGAGCATCGGTGGGGCGGCGAGCAGCTCAGCGGACGCCGCCGCCTGGGACCCGTTGCGTCCGTGCGTTCGGCTGCCGGGGCGACCACATCCACGGACGTAGCGGCGTGTCTGCTTCGCCCACCACCGGTGGGGTGGCGGGCGGGCCTGGGCCGCCCTAGCGTCGGCCGTGCCGGGGCGCGCGTTCCGGCGAACCCACCGAGACCGACCGAGAGCGACTGAAGGAGCGTGCCCGTGACCACGACGCCCGACGAGCCCCTGCGGGACGAGGACATGTCCACCGTCGGCGGCACGACGCCGCGCGACCAGCGCGACGCCGACTCCACCGACGCGGACGCAGACGCCGTCGACGCCGACA
>JBMOMI010000034.1:0-1577 GCA_049325235.1 Actinomycetota bacterium
CTGGCCCCGTTCGCCCTGGGCACGTTGTCCGACGCGGTGGGACCGCACCGGGGCTTCCTGCTCGTGCCAGCGCTGCTGGCGGTGGCGGCCGTGCTGCTCGCCGGCTCCGGCGCGGTCAGCGCGCGCAGACCGCGGCGAGCCGCAGCCTGACCGACGAACGGCCGGGCCCGTCATCGACAACCGGCGAGAAGGTCGTCCAGCTCCGGGGCGAGCATCCGGGCCAGGGCCGGGGTGATGCGCCACCGGTCGACGAGGCCCCGGTACTCGTCGACCGCGCGTGCGGGCGGCGGCGCCCCGGTGCGCACCGCGCGGATCATGGCGTTGCGCGGCGTGTGCCGGGAGTCGACGAACTCCACCACGTCGACGCGGTAGCCGAGGATCCGCAGGACCAGCGCGCGCAGCGCGTCGGTGAGCACGTCGCCGAACCGCTCGGACAGGATCGCGTGCCGGGTCACGGCGCCGTAGGGGTGTGGCGCGGCGGTCAGCTGCCGCTGCAGGTCGTGGTGGCAGCAGGGGGCCGCCAGGACGACGGGCGCCTGCCACCGGACGGCGCGGGCGAGGGCCTCGTCGGTGGCGGTGTCGCAGGCGTGCAGCGCGAGGACGACGTCGACGCCGCCGAGCCCCGGGTCTGCGGCGGCGATCGTGCCCGGCACGAAGGTCAGGCCCTCCAGCCCTGCCCGGTGCGCCCGCTGCGCCGACCGCTCGACCAGCTCCGGGCGCAGCTCGACCCCCACCGTGCGGGCGCCGCCCGGCCGGCCGGCGAGGAAGCGGTGCGCCGCCAGGGTCAGGTAGGCGTTGCCGCAGCCGAGGTCCACCACCCGCAGCGGCGCGCGGTCCAACCGGCGGACGGCCGGCTCGAGCACCCGGAGGAAGGCGTCCACCTGGCGGCGCTTGTCGGCGTCCGCGCCGAGGACGGCGAACAGGGGGTCGTCCGGCTCGATCAGCCGCGGCTTGACGCGGTCGTGCGGCCGCTGCGAGGGCTCCACCGCCCGCCCGCTCGTCGGCGCCCGGTGCACCTGGGCGGCGCCCTTCTTGGTGACCCGCAGCTGCACGGTGGCCGTGGTGGTCTCGACGTGCCAGTTGCCGAACGGCTCGGCGAGCAGCGCGTCGACCACCCCCGCGGCGGCGTCCGGCTCGACGTTCGTGGTCGTGGCCTGGGTCTCGGTGTGCTCGACGACCTGCAGGCGGCGGCCGGCCTTGAGGTCCACCGGGCGCAGCTCGACCCGCCGCAGCCGCGGCTGGTGCCCGCGCCGGCGCCCGGCGCCGACCGCCCGGACCAGCCCGTCGACGTCCAGCAGCAGGGCACGGACGTCGGCGAGCGCCTTCGGCAGCGGGGTCGGCATGGCTCCATGGTCGCGTGACCTTTCGCCGGCACGTCCGTTGGGGAGGCAGGGACGCCCGGGGTGGCTTCGGCGAAGGAGGGGAACGTCATGGGCCGGCACAGCAGTCGCGGCACCCGCTCGGTGCGGCTGGACGTCGGACGGCTGGCGGCCGTGGTGCCGGTCGCGGTGCTCGTCGCGAGCGGGGTCGCCGCGGCGTCGGCGCCGGTGGCGCCGGCCGGGAACGCGGTCGCGGCG
>JBMOMI010000035.1:0-1577 GCA_049325235.1 Actinomycetota bacterium
CAACCACGACTGGTACGGGCCCGCCAGCCTGTACCGGCAGGTCGAGTGGACGCCGAACGTCCACGTCTTCGCCGACGACCGGCTGACACCGGTGACCCTGGACGACGGCCTGACCCTGTGGGGAGCTGCGCACCGCGCCCCGGCCAACACCGACGGGTTCCTCGGCGGCGGCTGGCGCGTCGACCGTGGCGGCATCCACATCGCGCTCTTCCACGGCTCGGAGACGGCTGCCCTGCCGTTCCAGGAGACCGGAAAGGCGCCGCACGCGCCGTTCTCCGCCGAGCAGATCGAGCGATCCGGCATCCACCACGCCCTCCTCGGCCACTTCCACACCCCACGGGACGCCGAGCGGCACACCTACCCCGGCAACCCCGACCCGCTGTCGTTCGGCGAGACCGGCCAGCGGGCCGCCGTCCTGGTCACCGTCCACGACGACGGCACCGTCGAGCGTCAGCGGCACCCGGTGGCGTCGACGGCGGTGCACGACGTGACCGTCGACGTGACCGGCGCGACGTCGTCCAGCGAGGTCCGGGAGCGTGCCGAGGCGGCCGTCAGCGGGCTGGCCGGCATCGTCCGCGTCACCGTGGCCGGTGAGGTAGGGCCGGACGTCGAAGTGCACCTGGCCGACCTCGACGGGGTCGGCGCCCACCTGGACGCCCTCGTTCCCCGGCTCGGCCGGGTCACCGTCGGCTACGACATCGACTCTCTCGCGGCCGAGCACACGGTGCGCGGCCAGTTCGTCCGCGACGTGCTGGACGCCGGGCTCGACGAGGACGAGCAGCGCCGGGTCCTCGTCACCGGTCTACGAGCACTGGACGGTCGCACGAGCGAGCTGGAGGTCCACTGACATGCGCATCGAGTCCGTGACCGCGCACGCGTTCGGGCCACTCGCCGACGAGCGCCTCGAGCTCGCGCCGGGCATGAACGTCATCGCGGGGGTCAACGAGTCCGCCAAGTCCTCCTGGCACGCCGCGATCTACGCGGCCCTCGTCGGTCGGCGCCGCGGCAAGGGCGCACCCACCAAGGACGAGCGGGCGTTCATCGAGCGACACCGCCCCTGGGACCAGCAGAGCTGGCGAGTGTCCGCCATCGTGGCCCTGGACGACGGTCGCCGCATCGAGCTGACGCACGACCTCGACGGCAAGGTCGACTGCCGGGCCACCGACCTGGCACTCGGCCGCGACGTCTCTGACCCAAATCCGCGAGTAGCGCGTCGACCAAGGTGTGTTGAAACGAGCAGATGCCCTGCGACTTGGGAGGATTGGGCTTGTCCAGAGTCCAACTTCACCAAGATCGAAGGGCACCTGTTCGGTGGCAACAGTACGCGGCTGCAGGCGGAACGGAAAGCAGCGGCGCCGGGCGCGTCGGGTCCGGATCGGGACGGCCGATCGGCGATTGACGCCGTGCGCGGGGGTGGAGGCGGTCCGCGAGGTCGACCGGGCGCTCGGGGTGACCGCTGCGCTGGACCGGCACGTCGGTGCGGTCAAGCAACGTCGGCGTGGGTTGTCCGGCGGGCAGCTGTTGACGGCGATGGCGTCGTGCCAGCTGACCGGCGGGGATCATCTGGTGTCGCTGGA
>JBMOMI010000036.1:0-1568 GCA_049325235.1 Actinomycetota bacterium
TTGCTGGAGACGATCACCTGCGGGCACTTCCCCTCCCGCCGTTCGATGCGCGCCTCGATGCCGAAGACGTTCCGCCACGCCGCCTGCACCTTCGTCAGGACGCTGTCGACCGAGTTCGTGATCGCCACGGTCCAGTTCGACTCGACCGTGTGCCCTTCGGCCGCGTAGGCACCGAGCAGGAATGCCAGCTCCTCAGACATCTCGTCCGGGATGTCCACCCGCTTCTGTGAGCCGTACGCCGCGGTGGGCACGAAGTCGTCGAACCGTGCGGGAACGGCAGACCACATCTCCGAGCCGTACTGCTGAGCGACGTAGGTGCCCTCGCGAATCTCCGACAGATGGGTCCACTCCAGGCCGCTCTCGCTGGCCGTGAGCACTCGGTGGTTCGGGGTTCCGGTGATGCGGTGGCCAGAACGCAGCACCACCTCCCGGACCGGTCGAACGCCGCCGTAGTAGAAGGCGTCCGTCTTGGTCGGTCCACCCAGGCTGTCGACCTCGATGATCTCGTCCCGGAAGGTGTCCGGCTCCTCCCCGCGGTGCAGGCTGTTGATCCGGATCAGGCCGTCACCGGTGGTCAGCAGGGTGTCGCCCACGACGCACTTGGAGATCGCACCGCTCAGGAACGGCTGAACGGCCGCCATCATCCGCACGTGGCCCATCGGCTTGATGGCCCGCTCCCCGATCGCGCAGTCGAACACCTCGTAGTGCTCGGGCTTGAGGCCGGGGGCATCGACGACGTGACCGTGCTCGGCGATGTACTCGACGATCGCTTCGATCGTCTCGTCGGCGTAGCCGAGCTTGCGCAGCGCCCGCGGGACCGTCTGGTTGACGATCTGCATGGAGCCGCCGCCGACAAGCTTCTTGAACTTGACCAGCGAGAAGTCGGGCTCAATTCCCGTTGTGTCGCAGTCGAGCATAAAGGCTATGGTGCCGGTCGGAGCCAATAGGCTGGCCTGCGCATTTCTCCAGCCATTCTTCGCGCCGATTGCATTGCCTTCTTCCCACATCTTTGTGGCAAGGCGCTGCACGTCATGGTCCATCGGGTGCATGGTGCGCATCGCATCGTTCGCCGCGGCGTGCTTGCGCATGATGCGGGCGTGTGCCTCGGCGTTGCGGGCAAAGCCCTCGTACGGGCCCACGACGCCGGCCAGCTCCGCCGACCGCTTGTACGCGGCACCGGTCATCAGCGACGTGATAGCCGCTGCCAGCGCGCGGCCGCCGTCCGAGTCGTAAGCGAGACCAGACGCCATCAGGAGGGCACCAAGGTTGGCGTACCCGATTCCCAGCTGGCGGTACTTGCGGGTGGTCTCGGTGATCGCCTCGGTCGGGAAGTCCGCGAAGCAGATCGAGATGTCCATCGCCGTGATGACGATCTCGACCGCCTTGGCGAACGTCTCGGCGTCGAAGCTGCCGTCGTCCTCGAGGAACTTCAGCAGGTTCAGGCTCGCGAGGTTGCAGCTCGAGTTGTCGAGGTGCATGTACTCCGAGCAGTTGTGGACGAAGACACCGCTGTCGTCGGTGGTGGCCAAGGCGAAGTTGTGGAACTCGTCGACGGTGCCGTCGAAGAC
>JBMOMI010000037.1:0-1568 GCA_049325235.1 Actinomycetota bacterium
ACCCACAGCGCCACGCCGAGGCCGGCGACCGCGAGCAGGCTGACCACCGCCCACGGTCCGGCACCGCCTGGGGCGGCCTGGTCGCCACCGGGCGCCACGGTGAAACCGACCGAGCCCTCGACGACTGCGGCCTCCGGCTGGTCGGCCGCCGCGACCGAGTAGCCGACGACGTAGTCACCCGGTGCCGACGCGGGGACGTCGACGACCAGCCGGGCGCCGTCCACCCGCGAGACGGCGTCGCGCTCGCCCTGGCCGGGCGGGGTGAGCGTGGCCGCGGCGCGGGCGGCGTCCAGGTCGGTCGCGAACGTCAGCACCACCTGTCCGGGCGCGTGCTCGAGCGTCGCCCCGTTGGCCGGCTCGGCCTCCACCAGGCTCGTGGAGGCCTGCGCCGGCGCCGCGCCCACCAGCAGCAGGCACGAGACCGCCAGGAGCAGGCGCAGCACGGACACCGCCTCAGCGTAGGCGGCGCGGCCGGCGGTCAGAGCCGGCGGTCGGCGAGCACCGGGAACGCCTCGCGAGCCTTGGCAACGTCGGCGAGGTCCACGTCGACGACGAGCACCTCCTCGTCGTCGGCGCCGGCCTCGGCGAGCACCTCCCCGCGGGGTCCGACGACGACGCTGCGGCCGCCCATCGCCGTCCCGGCGTGCGTGCCCGCCGTGTTGACGGCGACCACCAGCGCCTGGTTCTCCACCGCCCGCGCCCGCGCCAGCAGGGACCAGTGCTCCACCCGAGTCGCGGGCCAGGCGGCGGGGAGGACGAACAGCCGGGCACCGGCGTCCAGCTGCGCCCGGTACAGCTCCGGGAAGCGCAGGTCGTAGCAGGTGGACAGGCCGGCGACCGCGTCGTCGCCCAGCCCGGGCAGCGGCACGACGACGACGTCGGAGCCGGCCTCGAGCAGCCGCGGCTCCCCGACGCCGAAGCCGAACCGGTGGATCTTGCGGTAGGTCGCCAGTACGCCGCCGTCGCGGCCGAGCAGCACGGAGGTGTTCCACAGACCGCGGCGCTGCTCTCCGCGGTCGGCGCCGTCGGCGGCGCGCTCGACGATCGACCCGGCGTGCAGGAGCGCGCCGATGTCGCGTGCGGCGGCCGCGACGGCCTGCACGGTGGGGCCGTCGACCGGCTCGGCGCGCTGCGCCCACTCGGGGTAGGCGAAGCCGCCGGGGGCCCACAGCTCGGGCAGGACGACGAGGTCGGCGCCGCGCTGGGCGCGCACGAGGTCGGCGACCCGGGCGCGGCGCTCCTCGACCGGCTCGTCGTCGCCGTAGGCGACCTGGACCAGGCTGATGCGCACCCGCGCCAGGGTAGCCGCGGCCGACAGCGCCGCTAGGGTCGGCGACCGTGGGCGAGTACGACGACGTGGTCAGTGCCTGGGCCCAGGCGACCGGCGCGCTGGTGGAGCTCGGACGCGGCTGCTCCGACGGCGACTTCGAGCGCGCCACGGAGTGCCCGGGCTGGACGGTCAAGGACCAGCTCAGCCACGTCGTCGGCATCGAGCGGTGGATGCTCGGCGAGCCCGACCCCCCGCACGAGGTGCCCGACCTGCCGCACGTGCGCGGCGACGTCGGGCG
>JBMOMI010000038.1:0-1564 GCA_049325235.1 Actinomycetota bacterium
GGACGAGCGCAGGGGGAGTCGCCTGGTCCGGGGCTCCTCCCCGCGCTCCCCTGAGCGCGGGGCCGCAGCAGGCACAACCGAGCGCGCTCGGTCCCGAGCGGCACCGTCTCGTCGGTCACCGTGATGTCGTAGCCGTCCAGCGGGGACGGGCCCCTCGCGCTCGCGTCGAGGACGTCCCGGTGCAGGGGACGCCCCAGGAGCAGCCTGACCTCGGGTGGCGGGGGTGGCGCATCCGGCGCCAGACGGAGCACCACCTTCTCGGGCACAGGCGAAGTATCACCGGCGCCGGCCTCGGAAGCGAGCCGGCCGTCGCGGCACGCGGACACTCCACACGACGAGTCACCGACCAGGTCTTCCCGGTGCGCATCGAGCCCGGTCGTGTTGGACGGCGTGTCCATCGCACAGATCGCGAGGCGGCTGCACCTGAGCCCCCACACCGTGCGCAACCACGTCCGCTCGGCCGCGGCGCGGCTGGGTGCCCGCACCACGCTCGAGGCCGTGGTGTCCGCGGCCCGGCACGGCCTCGTCGACGTCACCGGAGCCGACTGACCCCGCGGGGCTCACCGCGACGTGATCCACACGGCCCCCACCGACGTCCTCGCCTCGACGCGCCGCGGGGACGCCGGGTCCGTGCGCACGTCGACCACCGTCCCGCCGACGTCGGCGCGCGTGTCGACCGCGTACGGCTCGCCTTCGTGAGGAAGCACGATCTCGACGGCGCCGGTCGCCGACGACGCAACGACGGCCTGTGGTGGCGTGTCGAACGACGCGGCGACCCGGCCGACGTCGCTGCGGGCGGTGACCTCGGTCGAGCGCAGGTCGGTGAGCTCGATGTCCCCGGCGTTCGTGGTCGCCGTGACCGCACCGTCGACCTCGTCCACGTGGATCCGTCCGGTCGCGGAACGGAGGTCGAGGTCGACGCCGTCGGGCACCCGCAGGCGGTACGTGACGTCGCAGTGGGTGAACGCGATGGTCGGTCCGCACCGGGCGGACAGCCGCAGCGTGCCGCCGTCCTGCCGCTGCGCCGTCCGCGGGGCGTCCCAGGTGCCGACCGCCGTCACGTCGACGGTGACCTCGTCGCCGTCAGCGGGGCCGACGACGACGTCCCCGGCGTCGAGGGCGACCTCGACGACGTCGACCCCGCGCGCGGCGAACACGTCCTGCGTGGTGGTCCGGGCGAACCCGGAGGCGACGCCGACCGCAGTGACGAGCACGGCGGTCACGGCGGCGAGGGGCGCGAGAACGCGCAGGGCGGTCAGGGCGGGGGCTGGCGTGGTCACTGGTCTCTCCCGGCTGCGTGCTCGAGGTAGCGCAGCACGGCGAGCACCCTGCGGTGGTCAGCCTCGGCCGGCGGCAGGTCGAGCTTGGCGAAGATGTTGGACACGTGCTTCTCGACGGCGCCCTCGGTGACGACGAGGGCGGCGGCGATGGCGGTGTTGGACCGCCCCTCGGCCATCAGCCGCAGGACGTCGGTCTCGCGCGGGGTCAGCCGTTCCAGCGGGTCGCGGCGCCGGGCCCGGCTGAGGAGCTGCGCGACGACCTCGGGGTCGAGCGCCGTGCCTCC
>JBMOMI010000039.1:0-17924 GCA_049325235.1 Actinomycetota bacterium
CGTCCGGTCCTCCGGCGTCGGACGGTGCCTCACCGGGCTCGACGACCTCGGCGTCGACCACGTCGGTCAACGGGACACCGCAGTCCTCGACCAGCAGCGGGTCGTCCTCGACGAGCTCGGCGTCCACCACTTCCACGACCGGGTCCAGGTCGACCAGCCCGGGACGGCGTCGCGGCACCAGGACGTCATCCCGCCAGTGCCCGGACGCCGCGGTGACCCAGCGGGACAGCACCCGCTCCCCGAGGCTTTCACCACCGACCGTCATGCCAGGATCGTACAGGTGTTCGAACTGATGCGCAAGTGGTCGGCGAAGATCGCCGTAGGCGGTGCCACCCTGATGGCCGCTGCATACGGCCGCGGCGATGTCCCGACTGCTGAGGTGACGTCCCGTACGAGGTGGGCCCGGGCGGTGTAGCCGAGTTGTGTCGTCAGGTCTGCCCGCGCACGTCAGTACCCCGGGCGGACGGAAGCCCGCGGGTCCGAACACACGACGCCAAGCACCCGCCGCCCCAGCCGCATCAGTGGCCGGTGAGCGCCGCCAGCGGCCGCGCGAGCCGGGAGGGTCGGCGCGTCAGCCGCTCCTCGGCGTCCGCCCAGGCCGCGAGGCGCAGGCCGGCGTTGACGCCGACCCAGCGCAGCGGCTCCGGCTCCCACCTGCGCACCGGATGGTTCACCCACGGCAGCCGGGTGCGCTCGGTGTCGCGACGCAGCACCAGTTCCGCCAGCGTCCGGCCGGCGAGGAAGGACGTCGTCACGCCGTCGCCGACGTAGCCCCCGGCGGCACCGATCCGCGTCGCCGGGTCGTACCGCACCGACGCGTGCCAGTCCCGCGGGATGCCCAGCGGCCCGCCCCAGGCGTGGGTGAACCGCACGCCGTCCAGCACCGGGAACATCCCCGTCACCTCCCGGCGCAGCCACGCGAACACGCCGGTGTCGTCGTCGAAGCGCGGGCGGATCCGGGAGCCGAAGTGGTACGGCGCCCCGCGCCCGCCGAAGACCAGCCGGCCGTCCGCCGTCCGCTGCCCGTACACGACCAGGTGCCGGTGCTCGCTGAACGTCTGGCCGGCGGCGAGGCCGATCCGCGACCACGTCGCCTCCTCCAGCGGCTCCGTCGCCACGATCAGCGAGTAGACCGGGACGACGTCCCGCCGGCGGCCGGCCAGCCCCGCCGTCCACGCCTCGGTCGCCACGACCACGTGCTCGCAGCGGACGGTGCCGCGGTGCGTCCGGACCCGGCCGGGTGACACCTCCAGCGCCCTGGTGCCCTCGACGACCCGCCCACCGCGGCGCTCGACGGCTCGAGCCAGCCCGCGCACGAGCTTCGCCGGCTGCACCCTCGCGCAGTCCGGCGTCCACGTGCCGCCCACGGCGCCCGCGACGGCGACCAGCTCGCTGACCTCGCCCGCGTCCAGCAGGTGCAGCTCGTCGACGCCGAACAGCCGGGCCGCAGCGACCTCCGCCCTCGCCCGTTCCAGCTGCGGGGCGCTGCGGGCGACGACGACCGTGCCGCCTCGGCGGTAGTCGCAGTCGATGCCGTCCCGGCTCGCGGTGGTCCCCAGGTCACGGACCGCCGCCCGCATCGCCTGCCGCATCGCCGCCGCGGCCGGCCGGCCGTGTGACCGGGCCAGTGACTGCGCCGACCGCGGGAACAGCGCCGATGCCCACCCCCCGTTGCGCCCGCTCGCCCCGAAACCCGCCGTCTCGGCCTCCACGACCAGCACCCGCAGCGACGGCTCGGCGGCCAGCAGCCAGCGCGCCGTCCAGAGCCCGGTAAAGCCGCCGCCCACGACGCACACGTCGGCGTCCTCGTCCCCGTCCAGCGGCGGCCGCCTGCGGTCGGCCTCGTCGCCGAGCTGGTCGAACCACAGACAGCCTCGCGGCGTCACAGCCGGTCCCAGGCCTCCGTGAGCACGGCGCGCAGGATCTGCTCCATCTGGTCGAACTCCTCCTGCCCGCTGATCAGCGGCGGCGCCAGCTGGACGACCGGGTCGCCACGGTCGTCCGCCCGGCAGTACAGCCCCGCGTCGAACAGGGCCCGCGAGAGGAAGCCGCGCAGCAGCCGCTCGGACTCGGCGTCGTCGAAGGTCTCCCGCGTCGCCTTGTCCTTGACGAGCTCGATCCCGTAGAAGAAGCCCTCGCCGCGCACGTCCCCGACGATCGGCAGGTCCAGCAGCTTCTCCAGGGTCGCCCGGAACGCCGGCGCGCTCTGCTTGACGTGCTCGTTCAGCCCCTCCCGCTCCATGAGGTCGAGGTTGGCCATCGCCACCGCGGCCGACACCGGGTGCCCGCCGAACGTGTAGCCGTGGGCGAACGTCGTCTGCCCGTGCCTGAACGGCTCGAAGAGCCGGTCGGACGCGACCATCGCGCCGATCGGGGAGTACCCGGACGTCATGCCCTTGGCGCACGTGATGATGTCGGGCACGTACCCGAAGTCCTCGCACGCGAACATCGACCCGATGCGCCCGAACGCGCAGATCACCTCGTCCGAGACGAGGAGGACGTCGTGCGCGTCGCAGATCTCGCGGACGCGCTCGAAGTAGCCGGGCGGCGGCGGGAAGCACCCACCCGAGTTCTGTACCGGCTCCAGGAACACCGCGGCGACCGTGTCGGGCCCCTCGAACTCGATCGCCTCCTCGATGCGGTCGGCGGCCCAGCGGCCGAATGCCTTCGCGTCGTGCCGCAGGTGCTCCGGGGCCCGGTACTGGTTGGTGTTCGGCACCTTGAAGGCGCCCGGGACCAGCGGCTCGAACGCCTCCTTCGCGGCCGGGATGCCGGTGATGGACAAGGCGCCGTGCGGCGTCCCGTGGTAGGCCACCGACCGGCTGATCACCTTGTGCTTGGTCGGTTTGCCGACGAGCTTCCAGTACTGCTTCGCGAGCTTCCAGGCGCTCTCGACCGCCTCGCCGCCGCCGGTGGTGAAGAAGACGCGGTTGAGGTCCCCCGGCGCGTAGTGCGCCAGGCGCTCGGCGAGGTCGATCGCCTGCGGGTGCGCGTACGACCACAGCGGGAAGAAGGCCAGCTCCGAGGCCTGCCGGGCGGCCACCTCGGCCAGCTCGGTGCGGCCGTGCCCCACCTGGACGACGAACAGTCCGGAGAGGCCGTCCAGGTACCGCTGACCGGCCGCGTCCCAGACGTGGACCCCCTCGCCGCGCACGAGGATCGGCACCTCCGCGCCGCGCTCGTACGGGGAGTGCCGCGTGAAGTGCATCCACAGGTGGTCCCGCGCGGCGTGGCTGCGGTGGGTGCCGCGAGGGGTGCTGGACGGCTGGTGGTGGGCGGCGGAGAAGTCGGACGGTGTGGTGGTCATCGGGTGCCCCAGTTGTAGAGCTGCTTGCGCAGCTTCAGGTAGACGAAGCTCTCGGTGCTCTCGACGCCGTCCAGCCCGCGGATCCGGTCACCGATGAGCTCCAGGAGGTGGTCGTCGTCCTCGCACACGACCTCGGCGAGGACGTCGAACGACCCGGCGGTGATGACGACGTAGTCCACCTCGGGCATCTCGGCGAGCGCGTCGGCCACCCGGCCGAGCTCGCCGTTGCAGCGGATGCCGATCATGGCCTGGCGGGCGAAGCCCACCTGGACCGGGTCGGTGACGGCCACGATCTGCATGACGCCGTCGGCGAGCAGCTTGGCCACCCGCTGGCGGACCGCCGCCTCCGACAGGCCGACGGCCTTGCCGATCGCGGCGTACGGCCGGCGCCCGTCCTCCTGCAGCTGCTCGATGATCTGCTTGGAGACGTCGTCCAGGTGGGTCGGCCGCGCGCGAGTGGTCACCTGCCTGATGGTGGCCGGGTTGGTCGGCGAAAGCAAGCGAATCCGCGCCCGGATAACAAGATGGCAACTGAATCCGGACTGATTCGACGAAGGATCTATCGGATAGCGCCGTCAGGTGGCTATGGTCGGGTGCAGGCGCAGGCCCGTTCCCCCTGCCGGTCCCGCGCCGCCGTCCCGCCGCACGACGAGGAGCGCCGCCGTGACCACGCCGACGACCGAGACGCCCGTTCGCCGCCTGCGCCACTTCGTGGACGGGCAGTACGTGGACCCGCTGTCCGAGGAGACGACACCGGTGGTGGACCCGTCCACCGGCCGCCTCGTCGCGCAGGCGCCGGTGGGCACCGCGCAGGACGTCGACCGGGCCTACGCGGCGGCCGCGAGGGCGTTCCAGACGTGGCGGGACGCCACTCCGTCCGACCGGCAGCGGGCGCTGCTGCACATCGCGGACGCGATCGAGGCCAGGGCGGACGAGCTCGTCCGGCTGGAGGGGGAGAACACCGGCAAGCCGCACGCCCTGACCGCCAGCGAGGAGATCCCCCCGATGGTGGACCAGCTGCGCTTCTTCGCCGGTGCGGCGCGGGTCCTCGAGGGGCGCGCCGCCGGGGAGTACATGGCCGGGCACACGTCGTGGGTCCGGCGCGAGCCGGTGGGCGTCGTCGGTCAGGTCACTCCGTGGAACTACCCGCTGATGATGGCCGTCTGGAAGATCGGCCCGGCCCTCGCCGCCGGGAACACGGTGGTGCTCAAGCCGAGCGAGACGACGCCGGAGACGACGCTCCTGCTGGCCGAGATCGCTGCCGAGTTCCTCCCCGCGGGCGTGCTGAACGTCGTCACCGGCGACCGCGACACGGGCCGCGCCCTGGTCGAGCACCCCACCGCGCAGATGGTTGCGATCACCGGGTCGGTACGCGCCGGCATGGAGGTCGCCGGAGCGGCGGCCCGAGACGTCAAACGGGTCCACCTGGAACTCGGCGGCAAGGCGCCGGTGATCGTGTTCGACGACGCCGACGCTGCGGCCGCTGCCGAGGCGATCGCCTCGGCCGGGTACTTCAACGCCGGCCAGGACTGCACCTCGGCCACGCGGGTGCTGGCCGGGCCCCGCGTGCACGACGACTTCGTCGCCGCCCTCACCGAGCAGGCGCGCCGGTCGAAGGTGGGTCGGCCGGAGGACGACGACGCGGCCCTGGGCGCCGTCAACAACGCGAACCAGCTCGAGCGGGTCACCGGCTTCCTGCAGCGCCTGCCGGACCACGCCCAGGTGCTGACCGGCGGTGGCCGCGTCGAGGGTCTCGGCGACGGGTTCTTCGTCGAGCCCACGGTGGTCGCCGGGCTGCGGCAGGACGACGAGATCATCCAGAACGAGGTGTTCGGGCCGGTCATCACCGTCCAGCGCTTCACCGACGAGGACGAGGCGCTGCGCTGGGCGAACGGCGTGCAGTACGGGCTGGCCTCCAGCGTGTGGACCAAGGACTTCGGGCGCGCGATGCGGATGAGCCGGCTGCTGGACTTCGGCTGCGTGTGGATCAACACCCACATCCCGCTCGTGGCGGAGATGCCGCACGGCGGGTTCAAGCACTCCGGGTACGGCAAGGACCTGTCGATGTACGCGCTCGAGGACTACACGCGCATCAAGCACGTGATGGCGAGCATCGAGGCGTGAGAACGCAGATGGCGACGCACGACGTCGTGAACCCGGCGACCGGCGAGGTCGTGGCCACGGTCGAGCTGGCCGGCCCGGCGGAGGTGGACGCCGCGGTGGCGGCCGCCCGCGCCGCGTTCGCCGAGTGGTCGCGGACGACGCCGGCGGAGCGGTCGACCGCGCTGCACGCGCTGGCACGTCGGCTCGACGCGATGGCCGACGACCTCGCAGTCACCGAGACCCGCCAGACCGGCAAGGCGATCCGCCTGTCGCGCGAGTTCGACGTGCCCGGCACCGTCGACAACGCCTCGTTCTTCGCCGGGGCGGCACGGCTGCTGGAGGGCCGCGCCGCCGGTGAGTACTCGCCGGGCCACACGTCCTGGACCCGCCGCGAACCCGTCGGGGTGGTCGGCTCCGTCGCCCCGTGGAACTACCCGCTGCAGATGGCCGGCTGGAAGGTGCTCCCGGCCGTCGCGGCGGGCAACACGGTCGTCCTCAAGCCGAGCGAGCTGACTCCGCTCACCTCCCTGATGCTCGTGGACGCGTGCCGGGACGCCGGGATCCCGGACGGCGTCGTCTCGGTCGTCGTCGGCACCGGACCCCAGGCCGGTGAGGCGCTCGTCGCGCACCCGGACGTCGACATGGTGTCGTTCACCGGGTCGACCGCTGTCGGCAGACGGGTGATGGGCCGGGCCGCCGAGCGGGGCGCCCGGGTGCACCTGGAGCTCGGCGGCAAGGCGCCGTTCGTCGTCCTGGACGACGCGGACCCCGAGGCCGCCGTGCACGGCGCCGTGGCCGGGGCCCTCGTCAACACCGGTCAGGACTGCACGGCCGCCACCCGAGCGATCGTCGCCCGCAGCCTGTACGACGAGTTCGTCTCCGGCGTCGCCGATCTGATGCGCTCGGTGCGAGTCGGGGACCCGGCCGACCCAGCGACCGACATGGGGTCGCTCGTGTCACAGCGCCAGCAGGAGCGGGTGCACGGGTTCGTCGAACGGGCCCGGGCAGCCGGGGCCAAGGTGGTCACCGGAGGCCGCGCGCCGGGCGGCGACCTGGCCCGCGGAGCGTTCTACGAGCCGACCCTCGTCACCGGCGCCGCGCCGGACTCGGAGATCGTCCGCGAGGAGGTGTTCGGCCCGGTGCTCGTGGTCCTTCCCCACGACGGGGACGACGACGCGATCGCGCAGGCCAACGACACGCCCTACGGGCTCGCCGCCTCGGTGTGGACGCGGGACGTCGTCCGCGCCCAGGACGCGACGCGCAGGATCCGCGCGGGATGCGTCTGGGTGAACGACCACATCCCGATCGTCAGCGAGATGCCGCACGGCGGCTACAAGGCCTCCGGCTTCGGCAAGGACATGAGCGTCTACTCGCTCGAGGAGTACACCAACGTCAAGCACGTCATGACGGACCTGACCGGCACCGCACGCAAGGAGTGGCACCGCACGGTGTTCACCGTAGGAGAGGACCACCGATGACCCGACCCACGCCCCGCCCCCGTCGTCGCCTCACCGCCCGCGACCTCGCGACGGTGCCGCCGGAGCTCCGGCCGCTCGTGCTGGCGCAGCTGTCGCGCCGCGGCCTGTTGCGGGGTGCCGGCGTGCTCGGCGTCGGCACGTTCCTCGCCGCGTGCGGCACCGGCGGCGACGCCGGAGGCGGTGCCGCCACCGGAACCGCCACGGCGGCCCAGGACCGTTCCGACAGCGAGAAAGTCGTCAACTGGGCCAACTGGACGCTCTACCTCGACCAGGACGACGACGGCAACTACCCGACCCTGGAGGCCTTCACCGAGCAGACCGGCATCGAGGTCAACTACAGCGAGGACATCGACGGGAACGACACGTACTACGGCAAGATCCAGGGCCAGCTCGCGAACGGGCAGGACATCGGTCAGGACATCGTCGTCTTCACCGACTGGATGGCCGCGCGGATGATCCGGCAGGGGTACGCCCAGGAGCTCGACGAGGAGAACATCCCGAACAAGAAGAACATCCTGCCCGAGTTGGCCGAGGTGGACTTCGACCCGGGCCGCAAGCGCTCCCTCACCTGGCAGTCGGGGTTCGCCGGGATCGCCTGGAACAAGGAGAAGGTCGGCGAGCTGCGCTCGGTGTCGGACCTGTGGAGGCCGGAGCTGGCCGGCCGGGTGGTCGTGCTCGACGAGATGCGCGACACCGTCGGTCTCATCATGCTCGAGCAGGGGGTCGACATCTCTGGTGACTGGGGGGACGACGAGTTCGCCGCCGCGCTGGAGGTGCTGAAGCAGCAGGTGGCCAGCGGCCAGGTCCGCCAGGTGCGCGGCAACTCCTACAAGGAGGACCTCATCTCCGAGGACGCGCTCGCCTCCACGGCCTGGTCCGGCGACATCACGCAGATCAACTTCGAGAACGGCGACAAGTGGGGCTTCGCCATCCCGGACGCCGGCGGCACCCTCTGGAGCGACAACATGCTCGTCCCGATCGGCAGCCCCCACAAGAAGAACGCCGAGACGCTGATGAACTACTACTACGACCCCGAGGTGGCCGCTCAGGTCGCCGCGTGGGTCAACTACATCTCCCCCGTGCAGGGTGCCCGGGAGGCGATGGAGGCGATCGACCCCGAGCTGGTCGACAACCCCTACATCTTCCCGACCGAGGAGTTCCTGCAGAACGTCCGCGTCTTCAGGTCGCTCGACCCCAGCGAGGAGCAGCAGTACAACGCCGAATTCCAGGCTGTGATCGGCAACTGATGTCCGGCCCCCACCCCACCGCCGGAGGGGCGGACCTGCAGCTGGAGCGCGTGACCAAGAGGTTCGGCACGTTCACCGCGGTCGACGACCTGTCGCTGACCGTGCCGGCGGGCTCGTTCTTCGCGCTGCTCGGCCCGTCCGGGTGCGGGAAGACGACCACGTTGCGCATGGTGGCCGGGCTGGAGCAGCCGACGAGTGGCACGCTGCGCATCGGCGGGCAGGACGTCACGGGGACCAGGCCGCACAAGCGCCCGGTCAACACCGTGTTCCAGAACTACGCCCTGTTCCCGCACCTCGACGTGACCGAGAACGTGGCCTTCGGCCTGCGCCGCCGCGGCGTCAAGGAGACCCAGCGCCTCGTCACCGAGGCACTGGAGCTGGTCGAGATGGGGCACCTGGCGCGGCGTCGCCCGGCACAGCTGTCCGGCGGGCAGCAGCAGCGGGTCGCGCTGGCCCGGGCGATCGTCAACCGCCCGGCCGTCCTGCTGCTCGACGAGCCGCTCGGCGCGCTGGACCTCAAGCTGCGCCGCCAGATGCAGGTGGAGCTCAAGCGGATCCAGACCGAGGTAGGCCTGACGTTCGTCCACGTCACGCACGACCAGGAGGAGGCCATGACGATGGCCGACACGGTCGCCGTGATGAACGGCGGCTGCATCGAGCAGATGGGCTCGCCGGCCGAGCTCTACGAGCTGCCCCGGACGGCGTTCGTCGCCAACTTCCTCGGCCAGTCCAACCTCGTTCCGGGCACCGTCACGGGCCGCGCCGGGGACGTGCTCGAGGTCAGCTGCGCGGGGCGGCGCGTCCTGCTCCCGGCGGCGCGGGCGGTGTCGGCCACGGGCCGGGTGCTCGTCGGCGTCCGGCCGGAGAAGGTGCACCTGGTCGTCGGCGGCGAGGAGCTGCCCGGGGACGTCAACGTGCTCGGCCCCGGCACCGTCGTGGACGTGTCGTTCGCCGGCGTCAGCACCCAGTTCCTCGTCGACGTCCCCGGCTGCGGGCGCATGTCGGTGTTCGCGCAGAACCTGGACTCCGGACCCACGGCCCGGCCCGGCGACACCGTGCACCTCGCCTGGGCGGCGCAGCACACCTTCGGGCTGCGCGGCGACGAGGACACGCACGCCGGCCTGGAGGAGCTCGAGAGCGAGCTGCACCCGGCGGAGACCGGCTGATGGCGGTCGCCGGCGCCGTGCAGACCCTCGGCGCGGGTGCGGAGGTGCGACCGCAGCGCTCCGGGTGGCTGCCCTACCTCCTGCTCCTGCCCGGGATGGCCTGGCTCGCCGTCTTCTTCGCGCTGCCGATCGCGGTGCTGTTCAGCACCTCGCTCATGGTGCCGGTCGAGGGCGGGGAGGTCGGCGAGTACGCGCCAGCGCTGCGCTGGGCCAACTACGCCGAGGCGATCACCACGTACTGGGAGCAGTTCGTGCGGTCGTTCGGCTACGGGTTCCTCGCGACCGTGCTGGCGCTGCTCATCGGGTACCCGCTGGCGTACACGATCGCGGTGCGGGCCCGGCACCGGAAGCTGCTGCAGCAGGTGCTGCTCGTCATGGTGATCGCGCCGTTCTTCGTCAGCTTCATCCTGCGCACGATCGCCTGGCGCCAGATCCTGGCCGACGAGAGCGTGGTCGTCGCCGTCCTCAAGGCGGTGGCGATCCTCCCGGACGACGCGCGGCTGACGGCCACCCCGATCGCCGTGGTCGCCGGCCTGACCTACAACTTCCTGCCCTTCATGACCCTGCCCATCTACGCGAGCCTGGAACGGCTCGACACCCGGCTCATCGAGGCGGGGCAGGACCTGTACGCCAGCCCGCTGCAGACGTTCCGGCGCGTGACGCTGCCGCTGTCGATGCCCGGGGTCGTGGCTGGCACGCTGCTGACCTTCATCCCGGCCACCGGCGACTACGTCAACGCCGCCCTGCTCGGAACCTCCCGTACCGCGATGATCGGCAACGTCATCGACTCCCGCTTCTTCCGGGTCGTCGACTACCCGACGGCGGCTGCGCTGTCCTTCCTGCTGATGGGGGCGATCGTCCTGCTCGTCGCCCTGTACGTGCGACGCGCCGGCACGGAGGAGCTGGTATGACCGCCGCCGCCCGGCGTCGGCACCTCGCGCTAGGCGACTGGCTGCTCCCGCTCTACGCCGCCATCGCCTTCGTCTACCTGTTCGTCCCGATCGCCTACACGTTCGCCTTCTCCTTCAACGACGCCGGCAAGAGCAACCTCGTCTGGCAGGGCTTCACGTGGGACAACTGGGCCGACCCGTGCGGTGCGCCTGGTGTGTGCGGCGCCGTGCTGAACAGCATCCAGATCGGTCTGCTGGCCACGCTCGCCGCCACCGCGATGGGGACGCTCATCGCGATCGCCCTGGTGCGCTACCGCTTTCGCTTCCGGGGCTCGACCAACCTGCTCATCTTCCTGCCGATGGCGACCCCGGAGGTGGTGCTCGGCGCGTCGCTGCTCGCCCAGTTCCTCAACTTCCGCGTCAACCCGGGCTTCTGGACGGTCGTCCTGGCCCACATCATGTTCTCCATCAGCTTCGTCGTGGTGACGGTCAAGGCCCGCGTGGCGAGCCTCGACCCGAGGCTCGAGGAGGCGGCAGCGGACCTCTACGCGTCGCCGATGCAGGCCTTCTGGCGCGTGACGTTCCCGTTGCTGCTGCCGGGGATCGCGGCCGCCGCGATGCTGGCGTTCGCCCTGAGCTTCGACGACTTCATCATCACCAACTTCAACTCCGGCAACACCGACACGTTCCCCAAGTTCGTGTACGTGTCCGCGACGCGCGGGATCCCGGCCCAGGCCAACGTCGTCGGCTCGGCGATGTTCCTCGTCGCGCTCGCCGTGGTCGTGCTCGGCCGGCTCGTGAGCGCGAGGCGGCGGCGCCCGTGACGACGCTGGCCGCGGGGGTGCTGGCGGACGCCGAGCCGAAGCCCTTCTGGCTGGACCGCCCGGACCGGCCCGAGCCGGCTCCCCGGCTCGTCGGGGACGCCGAGGCCGATCTCGTCGTGGTCGGCGGCGGGTTCACCGGCCTGTGGGCCGCGGTGCAGGCGCTCGAGGCCGACCTGGGACGTGACGTCGTCCTGCTCGAGGCCGAGCAGGTCGCCGAGGGCGCCACCGGCCGCAACGGAGGGTTCTGCTCGGCCAGCCTGACCCACGGGCTGGCCAACGGGCTCGCCCGCTTCGCCGACGAGCTACCGGCGCTGCTGCGGCTGGGCGGGGCGACGCTGGACGCGATCGAGTCGGCGGTCGACCGCTACGGCATCGACTGCGGTCTCGAGCGCACGGGCGAGCTGACCGTCGCCGTCCGGCCCTGGCAGGTCGAGGAGCTGGCCGGGCTACGCCGACAGGCCGAGCGGCTCGGCCTCGGCTGGCGCTGGCTGGACGGCGAGCACGTGCGTGCCGAGGTCGCCTCACCGACCTACCTGGCGGGCCTGGAGGACTCGACCGGCTGCGCGCTCGTCGACCCCGCGCGGCTGGCCTGGGGCCTGCGGGACGTCGCCCAGCGGCTGGGTGTGCGGCTGCACGAGCGCACGCCGGCGCTGGCGCTGTCCCGGGCCGGCGCCGCCGTCCGGGTGAGCACGCCGTACGGCGCGGTGAGCGCGCGGCAGGTGCTGCTCGCGACAGGGGTGTCCCGGCCACTGCTGCGGCGGGTCGCGACGCGCATCGTGCCGGTCTGGGACTACGCGCTGATGACCGAGCCGCTCAGCGCCGTCCAGCGCTCGGAGCTCGCCTGGCGGCGCCGGCAGGGCCTGGCTGACGCCGGGAACCAGTTCCACTACTACCGGTTGACCCCGGACGACCGGTTGCTGTTCGGTGGCTACGACGCGGTCTACGCCTGGCGGGGCAGCACCGACCCACGCCTGGCACAGCGCCCGGAGACGTTCGCACTGCTGGCGCAGCACCTGCTGGAGACGTTCCCCCAGCTCGAGGGAGTGCGCGCCACGCACGCCTGGGGCGGGGTCATCGACACGTGCGCGCGGTTCAGCCCGTTCTGGGGGACGGCACTGGGGGGCCGCGTCGCCTACGTCGCGGGGTACACCGGGCTGGGCGTCGGAGCCTCGCACTTCGGCGCCGCCACCGCGCTGGACCTCCTGGACGGCAGGAACACCGAGCGGACGCGGCTGCGCATGGTGCAGACCCGGCCGGTGCCCTTCCCGCCGGAGCCGTTGCGCTGGGCCGGGATCCAGCTCACCCGGCGCGCGCTGGCCCGCGCCGACGCGACCGACGGGCGGCGCGGCCCCTGGCTGCGGGCGCTCGACGCGATGGGGCTCGGCTTCGACTCGTGACCACAACCGAACCGGGAGAGCGACAGATGACCACGCGGATCGTCCACTGGATCGGCGGCGCCCGCACCGACGGCACCAGCGGCCGCACCGGCGACGTCTACGACCCCGCCACCGGGCAGGTCACCGGGCGCGTGGACCTGGCGTCCGCGGAGGAGGTCGACCTGGCCGTGCGCTCGGCCGCGCGTGCCCAGGAGGCCTGGGGTGCGGCTTCCCTGACCACGCGCGCGAAGGTGATGTTCGCCGTCCGGCAGATCCTGGCGGAGCGGGCCGACGAGCTCGCCGCAGTGATCACTGCCGAGCACGGCAAGGTGCTCGCCGACGCGGCCGGCGAGGTGCAGCGTGGGCTGGAGGTCGTCGAGTTCGCCTGCGGGATCCCGCACCTGCTGAAGGGCGGCTACTCAGAAGGCGTCTCGCGCGGTGTGGACGTCTACTCGATCCGCCAGCCGCTCGGCGTGTGCGCGGTGATCTCCCCGTTCAACTTCCCCGCGATGGTGCCGCTGTGGTTCGTGCCGATCGCGCTGGCTGCCGGGAACGCGGTCGTGCTCGAGCCGAGCGAGAAGGACCCGTCGGCGTCCCTGTGGCTCGCGGAGGCGTTCGCGGAGGCCGGCCTGCCACCCGGCGTCCTCACCGTCGTCCAGGGCGACAAGGCCGCCGTCGACGCGATCCTCGAGCACCCGGGTGTCGCGTCCGTCTCCTTCGTCGGCTCGACCCCCGTCGCCCGGTACGTCTACGAGCGCGGGACCGCCCACGGCAAGCGCGTCCAGGCGCTCGGCGGCGCGAAGAACCACATGGTGGTGCTGCCGGACGCCGACCTCGCTCTCGCCGCGGACTCGGCCGTCAGCGCCGGCTTCGGCTCGGCGGGGGAGAGGTGCATGGCCATCAGCGCGGTCGTCGCGGTGGAGCCAGTGGGAGACGCGCTGGTGCAGGCGATCAGGGAGCGGATGGCGACGCTGCGGGTCGGTGACGGTCGCCGCGCCGGCGAGAAGGCCTGTGACATGGGCCCTCTGGTGACCAAGGCGCACCGGGACCGCGTCGCCGGCTACCTGGACGCGGCGGCCGCCGACGGCGCCAAGGTCGTCGTGGACGGCCGCGACGTGACCCCGGACGGCGATGCGGGCGGCTTCTGGCTCGGCCCCTGCCTGGTGGACCAGGTCCGCCCGGGCATGAGCGTCTACGACGACGAGATCTTCGGCCCGGTGCTGTCGGTGGTGCGCGTGCCGAGCTACGACGCCGCGCTCGAGCTCGTCGACGCCAACCCCTACGGCAACGGGACCGCGATCTTCACGTGCGACGGCGGCGCGGCCCGACGGTACGTCAGCGAGGTGCAGGTGGGGATGGTCGGCGTCAACGTGCCGATCCCCGTGCCGATGGCGTACTACTCGTTCGGCGGCTGGAAGGCGTCGCTGTTCGGGGACACGCACGCGCACGGTACCGACGGCGTGCACTTCTTCACCCGGGGCAAGGTGGTCACCTCCCGCTGGCCGGACCCCGCCCACGGGGGCGTCGACCTCGGCTTCCCGCGGCACGACTGAGGGCGGCGCAGCGATGAGGGTCTCCGTGGTCGTCGACGCCGCCGATCCCGACGCGCTGGTGGAGTTCTGGGCCGGGGCCCTGGCCTACCGCCCGGTGCCGTCGCCGCCCGGGTACCGGGTGCTCGTGCCGCGCGACGGCGAGCCGGAGGGGCCGGTGCTCGTCCTGCAGCGGGTGCCCGAGCCCAAGCAGGGCAAGAACCGCTGCCACGTCGACGTGCACCCACCGGTCGGCACCGCCGAGGAGCACGTGGTACGGCTGGAGGCACTGGGCGGCAAGCGAGTGGGTGACTGGGTCGTCGAGATCGCCGGGATCCGCTGGCAGGTGGTCACCGACCCGGAGGGCAACGAGCTGTGCGTGGTCGACGACGACTACCCGGGGGACGGCCGGTGACCCGGTACGGGCCGCAGTTCGGGCCGGACGTCACGTTCCTGGGCGTCGAGCGCTGCGACTGGCGGGACGCCGCCACCGTGGCCGGCGCGGACGTCGTCGTCCTCGGGGCGCCGTTCGACGGCGGGACGTCGCACCGCCCCGGCACGAGGTTCGGCCCGCTGGCCATCCGCACGACGGACTACCTGGCCCACGACGGCTCCCGGCCGCACCTGGCGCTGCGCACCGACGCGCTGCGCGACCTGGTCGTGCGTGACGCGGGGGACGTCGAGATGCCCCCGGGTCACATCGAGCGGTCCCTGGCCGCGCTCGAGGAGGCGGTGGCGGCGGTCAGCGCCGCGGGCGCCCTCCCGGTGGTGCTGGGGGGCGACCACTCGGTGACGTACGCGGACGCCCGCGGCGTGGCCGCCCACCACGGCGCCGGGCGGGTGTCCCTGGTCCACTTCGACGCCCACGCGGACACCGGGGACGTGGAGTTCGGCTCGCTGTGGGGGCACGGGCAGCCGATGCGACGCCTCATCGAGTCCGGTGCCCTGCGCGGCGACCGGTTCCTGCAGATCGGGCTGCGGGGCTACTGGCCCGGCCCGGACACGCTGCGGTGGATGGCCGAGCAGCGCATGCGCTCGTTCGAGATGAGCGAGATCGGCGCCCGCGGCCTCGACGCCTGCCTCGACGAGGCGTTCGGCATCGCCACCGACGACTGCGACGGCGTGTTCCTCTCGGTGGACATCGACGTCGCCGACCCCGGGCACGCCCCCGGCACGGGCACGCCCGAGCCCGGTGGCCTGACCGCCCGACAGCTGCTGGACGCTGTCCGCCGGGTGTGCCTGGAGCTGCCGGTGGTGGGCATGGACGTCGTCGAGGTGTCGCCGCCGTACGACCACGCGGACATCACGGCGGCGCTCGCGAACCGCGTTGTGCTGGAGGCTCTCTCGGCGATCGCCCGGCGTCGCCGCGACGCCGCCGACGGCACTGCGTGGGACCCGGGGCGCCCGCTGCTCGACGGACGGCTCGAGGCCGACGGTCGATGAGGATCCTGCTGGTCGGCTCGGGAGGAGTCGGGGACGCGTTCGCGCGGATCGCCGCGCGCCGCGGCTTCTTCGACCGGCTCGTCGTCGCCGACTACGACCTGGCGCGTGCCGAGCGCACGGTGACTGCCGTGCGCGAGCGGCACCCGGGGGAGGCACGGTTCGTGGCCGCGCGCGTCGACGCGTCGTCGGCGGAAGGCGTCGCCGCGCTGGCGCGCGAGCACGGGGCGACGCACGTGATGAACGCCGTCGACCCCCGGTTCGTCATGCCGGTCTTCGAGGGTGCGTTCGCCGCCGGTGCGGACTACCTCGACATGGCGATGTCCCTGTCTCGGCCTCACCCGCAGGAGCCGTACTCGCGCCCGGGAGTCAAGCTCGGGGACGAGCAGTTCGCCGCGGCGCAGCGCTGGGAGGACGCCGGCCGCCTCGCCCTGGTGGGGATGGGCGTCGAGCCCGGGCTGTCCGACGTCCTCGCCCGGTATGCGAGCGACCACCTGTTCGGCGAGATCGACGAGCTCGGCACCCGCGACGGGTCCAACCTCACCGTCGAGGGTCACGCGTTCGCCCCCAGTTTCTCGATCTGGACGACGATCGAGGAGTGCCTCAACCCGCCGGTGGTGTGGGAGAAGGGCCGCGGGTGGTACACGACCGAGCCGTTCAGCGAGCCGGAGGTGTTCGACTTCCCCGGCGGCATCGGCCCGGTCGAGTGCGTCAACGTCGAGCACGAGGAGGTGCTCCTCATGCCGCGGTGGCTCGACGCGCGGCGGGTGACGTTCAAGTACGGCCTCGGCGAGGAGTTCATCGACGTGCTGAGGACGCTGCACAAGCTGGGCCTGGACCGGACCGAGCCGGTGCGCGTCGGGGGCGTCGAGGTGTCGCCCCGGGACGTCGTCGCCGCCTGCCTTCCCGACCCGGCCACCCTGGGGCCGAGGATGCACGGGGCCACCTGCGCCGGGGTGTGGGTCACCGGAGTGGGCACGGACAGCGCGCCGCGGGAGGTCTACCTGCACCACGTCGTCGACAACGCCTGGTCGATGGCCGAGTACGGCGTGCAGTGCGTGGTGTGGCAGACCGCCGTCAACCCGGTGGTCGCACTCGAGCTGCTGGCCCGCGGAACGTGGTCGGGTGCCGGCGTGCTCGGCCCGGAGGCGTTCGACGCGGTGCCGTTCCTCGACCTGCTCGCCGCCGACGACGGCCACGCCTCGCCGTGGGGGCTGCAGGAGCGCTCGGGCTGCGCGGACGGCGCCGCGGGGTGAGGATCTGGTCATGGGATTCCTCGGCAAGGCGATGAAGGCGGGCGTGGTGGCGAAGGCGATCGAGATCGCCCGGAGGGAGGCGAGCAAGCCGGAGAACCAGCGCAAGGCCAAGGAGCTGGTCCGCAAGCTCGCCGACCGCCGCGGCGGCCGGCGTCCCCACTGACGCGAGCGCGGAAGGCGGGTCAGGCGTCCAGCTCGGCCAGCTCGGCGACCACGTCGACGAGCGCGCCGCGCCGGTGCACCGTGACCGGGAACCGGCTGCCGACCTCGGTGCCGAGCATCAGCCGCTGAAGGTCCTGCGCCGACGTGACCGGCGTGCCGTTCGCCGCGATGACCACGTCGCCCAGGTACAGGCCGGCGGCGGCCGCGGGGCTGCCCGGGACGACCTCGCTCACCCGCAGGCCGGTGGACCGGCCCAGCCGGCGGGCGACCGCCGGCGGCAGCGGGACGGCGACGCCGCCGACGCCGAGCCAGGCGCGCCGGACCCGGCCCGTGGCGATCAGCTCGGACAGGATGCGCCGCGTCGTGACGTTGATCGGCACGGCGAGGCCGAGCCCGATCCCGGCGACCGCGGTGTTGATGCCGACGACCTCTGCGGTCGAGTCCGCCAGCGCTCCTCCGCTGTTGCCGGGGTTGAGCGCCGCGTCGGTCTGGACGACGTCGTCGATGGTCCGTAGCCCGGCCCGGGTGCGGGTGGGCAGGGACCGGCCGAGTGCGCTGACGACGCCGGCGGTCACCGACCCGGCGAGGCCGAGCGGGTTGCCGACGGCGACGACGAGCTGGCCGACGCGCAGTCGGTCGGCGTCCCCGAGGCGGGCCGGTGGGGCGAGGCCGCTGCGCGTGCGCAGCACCGCCAGGTCGGAGAGCCGGTCGGCGCCGATCACGTCGAACGGCGCCTCCTCGCCGTCCGCGGCGGTGACCCCGCCGCCCGTCACGCCGTCCACCACGTGCGCACTCGTCAGCAGGTAGCCGTCCTCGGTGAACGCGACGCACGACCCGGCGCCGTCGCCGCGGCGGCTGCGGACCCGCACCGACAGCACGCTCGGACGCAGCCTCGCCGCGACCGAGGTCACCACCTGCGAGTAGGCGTCGAGCGCCTGCTCGTCGTCCATGCCGGCCACAACTTCGCGCCGGCCTCGCGGCATGCCCGCTCCCATTACGCCCTCGGAAGAACCCCCCACCCCGTCGATCAAGGAACTCCCGTCGATCAAGGAATCCGGGTCGATCTTCGTTGGCGGGCAGCGGTTGTCGTTCGAGGTGGTTGTCGGACCCGGCCCGTAGCGTGCCGGTATGGAGGAGCTGACCGGC
>JBMOMI010000040.1:0-1561 GCA_049325235.1 Actinomycetota bacterium
CGACGTGCTGTGGCGCCGGCGCGTGCCGGCGGTAGGTCCGGGTGAACGTGCCGGTGCCGTGGGACAGGGACCGCAGGTCCGAGGAGTACCGGGTCAGCTCGATCGCCGGCACCTCGGCGGTGACCCGGGACCGCCCGCCGCTGCCGACCGACTCGGTGCCGGTCACGCGGCCGCGGCGGGTCGCGAGGTCCGACAGCACCGACCCGACGTACTCGTCGTCCACGACGACCTCGACCTCGTCGACCGGCTCCAGCATCGTGATGCCGGCCTTGGCCGCGGCGTCCTTGAGCGCCAGAGCGCCTGCGGTCTGGAACGCGGCGTCGGAGGAGTCGACGCTGTGGGCCCTGCCGCCGACCAGCGTGACGCGCAGGTCGACCACCGGGTACCCGGCGGCGACGCCCTTGGCCATCTGCGCGCGCACGCCCTTCTCGACGCTCGGGATGTAGTTGCGCGGCACCGCGCCGCCGACGACGCGGTCGACGAACTCGAAGCCGCTGCCCTCCGGGAGCGGCTCGACCTCGATGTCCGCCACCGCGTACTGTCCGTGCCCGCCGGACTGCTTGACGTGCCGCCCGTGGCCCTCGGCCTTGCCGGCGAACGTCTCCCGCATCGCGACCTTGACCGGCTCGCTGGTCACCTCGACGCCGCTGCGCTTGAGCCGGTCGAGCAGCACGTCGAGGTGGGCCTCACCCATCGTCCACAGCACCATCTGGTGCGTCTCGGGGTTCATCTCGACCCGCACGGTCGGGTCCTCGGCCTGCAGCCGCGCCAGGCCCTGGCTGAGCCGGTCCTCGTCCGAGCTGCTGTTGGCCGTGACCGCGACCGGCAGCAGCGGCTCGGGCATCAGCCACGGCTCCATCAGCGCCGGGGCGGCGGGGTCGGACAGCGTGTCCCCGGTCTCCGCCCGGCTCAGGCGGGCGACCGCCACGATGTCGCCGGCGACGCCGCGGTCGATCGGCGTCAGCTTGCCGCCCAGCGGCCGGGACACCGCGCCGGCACGTTCGTCGACGTCGTGGTCGGGGTGCCAGTCGGAGTCCGAGTCCCGGTGGCTGAACCGGCTGAAGTGCCCCGACACGTGGATCGGGACGTCGGGCACGAGCGTCCCGGAGAACACCCGCACCACGGACACGCGACCCACGTACGGGTCGGTCGTCGTCTTGACCACCTCGGCGACCAGCGGGCCGGCCGGGTCGCAGGTGATGGCCTCGCGCGGCTCGCCGTCCGGCGTGGTCACCGCGGGCAGCGGGTGCTCCAGCGGCGAGGGGAACCCCCGGACCATGAGATCCAGCAGCTCCGCCGCCCCGAGCCCGGTGGTCGCGACGACGGGCATCACGGGGTAGAACGACCCGCGGGCCACCGCCTTCTCCAGGTCGGTGACGAGGGTCTCGTACGCCACCGGCTCGCCGGACAGCCAGCGGTCGAGCAGCGTGTCGTCCTCGGACTCCTGGATGATCCCCTCGACCAGGGCGGCGCGGGTCTCCTCGATCGCCGCCAGGTGCTCGGGGTCGGCGTCCCGCTCGGCGAGGGAGCCGGAGGAGTAGTCGTACACCCGCTGCGACAG
>JBMOMI010000041.1:0-1558 GCA_049325235.1 Actinomycetota bacterium
ACTCCGGCGACTCCTCCGACGACGACTGACTCCCGTGATCATGGGATCCCGCCACCCTCCCGCCACCTCGAGAGGTGGCGGGATCCCATGATCACCGCGAGGGGGGCGGCTCCTGCAGGCGGTAACCCATCCCGCGGACCGTGACGATGTAGGCCGGGCCGAGCTTGCGCCGCAGGTAGCCGACGTACACGTCCACGACGTTGGAGCCGGGGTCGAAGTCGTACCCCCACACCCGGCTCAGCAGCTGCTCGCGCGTCAGGACCTGACCCGCGTTCCGCAGGAACGTCTCGGCGAGCGCGAACTCCCGGGCCGACAGGTCGACGTCCCGCCCGTCGACCGACAGCCGGCGGGTGCGCAGGTCCAGGGCGAGGTCGCCGGACCGCAGCACCATCGCCTCCGGCGACCGGTCCTCGCGCAGGCGCACCCGGATCCGGGCCACCAGCTCCTCGAACCGGAACGGCTTGGCCATGTAGTCGTCCGCGCCGCCCTCGAGCCCCGCGACGGTGTCCCCCACCGAGTCCCGCGCCGTCAGGATGATCACCGGCAGGTCGTTGCCGGCCTCGCGGAGCCGGCGCAGCACCGAGAACCCGTCCATCCGGGGCAGCCCGATGTCGAGGACCATGAGGTCGAAGTCGCCGGACATCGCGTAGTCGTAGGCGCTCTGGCCGTCGTCCACGACGGTCGGGCTCCAGCCGGCGGAGCGCAGTCCCTTCGCGATGAAGGAGGCGATCCGCGGCTCGTCCTCGGCCACGAGGATCCCGGTCATCGAGTGCGTCCTCCTCAGGGGGTGGCGGTGGGCAGGGGCTGGGTGTCGCCGGTGTCCGGGGTCTCGGGACGCCGGGCGGCGCCGGAGGGGTCGGGCAGCACCAGCGTGAACCGGGCCCCGCGCCCCGGCGCGCTGTCGAGCTCGACCCGACCGCCGTGCGCCTCGGCGATCGCGCCGACGATGGCCAGCCCGAGGCCGGTGCCGTCGAGCGCGCCGGCCCCGCGGCCGCGGCCGAACCGGGTGAAGATGCGCTCCCGGTCGTCGGGGTGCACGCCGTGGCCGGTGTCCCGCACCCACAGCCGCACGACCTCTCCGTCGGCCGCCGACCCGAGCGCGACGACGTCGCCCGGTCCGGTGTGCGCGATGGCGTTGCTGACCAGCTGCAGCAGGGCCTGGGTGACCCGTTGCGGGTCACCGGGCACGACCACCGACTCCGCGCGGGCGTCGATCTCCCAGCGCCGGTCACCGAGCGGCCGGGACTTGTCCAGCACGTCGTCCACGAGGCGCGCGACGTCGACGACGTCCCAGCGCAGGAAATCCGGCCGCCGGGCCTTCGCGAGCACGAGCAGGTCGTCGACGAGCCGGTTCATCCGGTCGAGCTCGTCGATGACGAGGGCCCGCGTCTCGGCGACGTCGGTCGGGTCGTCGGCGTCCATCAGCTCCAGGTGACCGCGCAGCACGGTGATCGGCGTCCGCAGCTCGTGCCCGACGTCGTCCAGCACCTCCCGCTGGGTACGCTGCGGTGCCGCAGCCGCGCCAGCGGTGCGACGCGGGCGCCGCGGTCAGTCATCG
>JBMOMI010000042.1:0-1552 GCA_049325235.1 Actinomycetota bacterium
GCGAACACGGCCGGGTCGCTGTAGCCGGGCGCCACGACGATCGCGCCGAAGTGGTACATCGTGTTGTAGAGCGCCAGCAGCGTGGACTCGTTGCCGCCGTGCGGGTTCATCGCGCTGGTGAACCCGGTGACGACCTTGTCGACGAGCTTGCCCTCGGCCCACAGCGGACCGCTGGAGTCGAGGAACGCCTTCATCTGGCTGGCCACGTTGCCGTACCGCGTCGGCGTGCCGAACGCGATGCCGTCCGCCCACGCCAGGTCGTCCAGCGTCGCCTCGGGGACGTCGCGGGCCGGGCCGTCGAGCCACGCCTTCCACGCCGGGTTGCCCTCGACGGCCTGGCGCGGCGCGTTCTCCGGCACCCGCAGCACGCGCACCTCGCCTGCGCCGCCCTTGGCCGCGCCGTCCGCGACGGCCTGCGCGAGGGTGTGGTTCGTGCCGGTCGACGAGTAGAAGATGACTGCGATGTTCGTACCCATACGTCCGTCCTACACCGGATGCCGAGTGGTTGCATGGTCAACGTCGCGAGAGGGTGAGCCCGTGACCCGGCCCGACACCGCCCTGCTGGACGTCGACGGCACGCTCGTCGACTCGAACTTCCACCACGTCGTGGCCTGGCGCGCCGCGTTCGCGCAGCACGGCGTGGAGGTGCCGGCCGCGCGCATCCTGCAGGCCGTCGGCATGGGCGGTGACCGGCTCGTCGGTGCGGTGGCCGGGGACGACGTCGAGCGGGCCCGCGGTGACGCGATCCGCGCGGCGTGGGAGGCCGGGTACGACGCGCTGCTGGACCAGGTGCGCCCCCTGCCGGGGGCCGCCGACCTCGTGCGGGCCTGCGCGGCCGCCGGGCTGCGCGTCGTCCTCGCCTCCTCCGGCAAGAGCAAGCACCTGGACGCCGCCCGCCGGCTGCTGGACGTCGAGGAGCACATCGCCGGCTGCACGACCGCGGACGACGTCGACACCTCCAAGCCGGCCGGCGACATCTTCGCCGCCGCCCTGCGGGTCGCGAACGGCCGGCGCGG
This sequence comes from Actinomycetota bacterium, assembly GCA_049325235.1. Taxonomy (GTDB): domain Bacteria; phylum Actinomycetota; class Actinomycetes; order Actinomycetales; family SCSIO-59966; genus SCSIO-59966. The sequence goes on from JBMOMI010000042.1 coordinate 1,017, forward strand.
CATCGTGGTCGGCGACACGCCCTGGGACGCCCAGGCCGCGCAGGCCGTCGGGATGGACTGCGTGCTGCTGCGCACCGGCGGCTTCTGCGACGACGACCTGCGCCGCGAGCACCCGGTGGTGGCCCTGCTCGACACCCCGGCCGGCCTGGTGCCCCGCGTCGGTGAGCTGCTGCTGCGGTAGAACACCGTCCGTGGCCAGCCCCGCCGAGGTCGCCGCCATGCGGCGTGCCGCGCGCCTCGCCGCCCGCGGCCGGACGACGACGCTGCCGAACCCGGTGGTGGGCTGCGTCCTGCTCTCCCCCGACGGGGTGGCGGTCGGCGAGGGGTGGCACGCGGTCGCCGGCGGCCCGCACGCCGAAGTGGTGGCCCTCGCGGACGCCGGACCCCGCGCCCGCGGCGCGACCGCGGTCGTCACGCTCGAGCCCTGCGCGCACACCGGGCGGACCGGTCCGTGCGCCCAGGCGCTGCTGGACGCCGGCGTCGCGCGCGTCGTCGTCGGCACGCTCGACCCGACGCCGGCCGGTGGCGGCGGGGCC
>JBMOMI010000043.1:0-1552 GCA_049325235.1 Actinomycetota bacterium
CGGCCCCGACCGGGCTGGCCGCCGAGGTGGTCGCGGACGCCGTCGGGCTCCCGCTGGCTGCGGTGTGGCCGGCCGAGCCGGGCCTCGCGGCCGCGGGCGACCACGGGGAGCCGCCCGGACAGCGACCGGGCGCGCCGCTGGCCCGGGTGTGCGGGTCGCTGCTGGCCGGCGTCCTCGGCCCGGCGCCGGTGGCGGTGGCATGACCCGGCGGCGCGGCGCGGTCGACGCGGTGCTGCTGGAGGACGTCCGCGCCCGGCTGGCCGCCGACCGGGCCGGGGCCGGCAGCCACCCGCCGCCGTCGGCGGTGGCCGCGGCGCTCACCGAGGCCACCGCGGCCCTGGGTGCCCGCGGCGTCCTGGACGCGATCGGCGTCGTCACCGCGCACGTCACCGGGGCCGGGCCGCTGCAGCCGCTGCTCGACGAGCCGGGCGTCACCGACGTCCTCGTCAACGGGCCCGGCTCGGTGTGGGTCGACCGGGGCGACGGGCCCCGCCGCGTCGACGTGCACCTCGGTGACGAGGCGGCGCTGCGGGCGCTCGCGGTCCGGCTGGCGGCGGTCGCCGGGCGGCGACTGGACGACGCCAGCCCGTACGTGGACGCCCGGCTGCCCGACGGCGTGCGGCTGCACGCGGTGCTCCCGCCGGTCAGCCCCGAGGGCACGGTGCTGTCGCTGCGGGTCCCGCGGCGGCGGGCGTTCCTCCTGGAGGAGCTCGCCGACACCGGGACGGTGCCGCCGGTGTGGCTTCCGTTGCTGCGGCGCCTGGTGGCCGCGCGGCTGTCCTTCCTGGTCAGCGGTGGCACGGGCTGCGGCAAGACGACGGTCCTGTCCACGCTGCTCGGCCTCGTCGCGCCGACCGAGCGGGTCGTGCTCGTCGAGGACTCCGGGGAGCTGTGCCCGGCGCACCCGCACGTCGTGCGGCTGGAGGCCCGGCACGGCAACGCGGAAGGGGCCGGCGCGGTCGGGCTGGACGACCTGGTCCGCCAGGCGCTCCGGATGCGGCCCGACCGCATCGTCGTCGGGGAGTGCCGCGGGGCCGAGGTGCGCGACCTGCTCGCCGCGCTGAACACCGGCCACGAGGGCGGCTGCGGCACCGTGCACGCGAACACCGCGGCCGACGTCCCGGCGCGGCTGGAGGCGCTCGGCGCGCTCGCCGGGCTGGACCGGCAGGCCCTCGCCGCGCAGGCCGCGAGCGCGCTCGACGCGGTCCTGCACCTGACCCGCGACGGCGGCCGGCGCCGGCTCGTGGAGATCGCGCTGGTCACCAGGGCCGCCGACGGGTCGCTGGAGGTCCTGCCCGCGCTGACCGCGGACGCCGGGCCGACCGCACCCGGCCGCGCGGGCGCCGGCTGGCCCTCGCTGGCCCGCCGCCTGGGCCTGGACGACCGGTGGCCTCCGTGACGCCGTCGGCGTGGGTGGTCGCCGCATGCGTCGTGGCGGCGGGCCTGCTGCTGTCGCCGACGACGGACCGACGGCTGCTCGCGGCGATCCGCCGGGGCTCCCCGCGGGCCACGCCGTCACCGCGACGACGGCCGGGGCGGCGCCGGCGCCCGG
>JBMOMI010000044.1:0-1551 GCA_049325235.1 Actinomycetota bacterium
TGCGGCCGCCGCCGGACGGGCACGGCTGCTGGCGACGGGAGGCAACATCGGCTACGGAGCAGCCGCAAACCTCGGGGCCCAAGGGGCGGGCAGCGAGTGGATCGTCGTCGCCAATCCGGACATCGTCTGGAGGCCCGGCTCTCTCGATGTCTTGCTCGGCGCCGCCGAGAAGTGGCCCACCGCCGGAGCGATCGGACCACAGATCGTGACCTCCGATGGCCGGCTGTACCCCTCCTCGCGCGCCCTGCCGTCACTCGGGCGTGGCATTGGCCACGCTCTCTTCGGATGGTTCTGGCCTACCAACCCCTGGACCCGGGCATACCGCCAGGAGGCCGGAGTGCCTACGGAAGGACCGACCGGCTGGCTGTCGGGCTCGTGCCTTCTCGTGCGCCGAGAGGCGTTCGAGCAGGTAGGAGGGTTCGACCCGACCTACTTCATGTTCTTCGAGGACGTCGACCTGTGCGAGCGCTTGCACAAGGCCGGCTGGGACGTCATCTACGCGCCGTCGGCAGAGGTCCTGCACGTCGGGGGACACTCCTGGCGAGACCAGCCCGCGATCATGATCAAGGCGCACCACGCCAGCGCGATCCGGTACCTGTCGAGGCGCTACGACAGGCCGTGGCAGGCGCCGCTCCGGCTGGCTCTCAAGATTGGCCTCGGGGCCCGCTACCTTGCCTCCAAGGTACTCACGGGCATCGGTCGGGGCGCTGAGCCCACCAGGTCGCGCAGCGCGTGACTCTTCAGCTGAGCAGCCGGTAGATCTCGGCCAGACGCTCGGCAGCCGAAGCCCACGTCATGCTGCCAGCCGCGCGCCGGGCTCCCGCTGCGAGGACCTCGTGCTCTGGGCCGATCGCGCGCTGCAAGGCAGAGGCGATCTCGTCCTCGTCTTGCGGGTCGACGAGGACTCCTCCGTCACCGACGAACTCCGCCATGGCCGTTCCCCGGCTCGTCACCACCGGAATCCCGTGCGCCATCGCCTCGAGCACGGGGAGGCCGAAGCCCTCCCACGTCGAGGGGTACGCGAACGCCGCTGCGGCGGCATAGGCGACGTGTAGTTCCCGTTCGGGCAGGAAGCCGAACAGCCTGACGTGGGCGCTGTTCGAAGCCGCGGTCGACACCTGGTCCTGCCCCCATCCCCGAGGACCGACGAGCACCAAGTCGACGTCCTCCCCGGATGCGCGAAGTCGCTCGAAGGCCCGGATCAGCCCACCGACGTTCTTCCGCGGCTCCAGGGTCCCGCTCCACATCACGTACGGACGGCTGAGCCGGTGGCGGTCCCGGAACGCCTGCACCTCATCGGCAGTCACGTCAGGGACGCGGACGCCGTGCGGGACGACTCGGATGCGGTCGCCGTCCAGGCCCGCGTGCAGGCAGTCGTCAGCAGTGGCGTGCGAAGGGCAGACCACGATGTCCGCCTCGCGCCTAGTGATGGACAGACCTCGCTCGAAAAAGCGGAGGCCGTTGCGGGTGAAGTGGTCGGGCCTTCTGCGGAAGGCGAGATCATGGACGGTGACCGCCAAAGAAGCGCCGCCCTTGGGCGGGACGGCGAAG
>JBMOMI010000045.1:0-1547 GCA_049325235.1 Actinomycetota bacterium
CGGCCCCGGCCGAGGGCTACGCGTCGGCGCTCGTGCGCGGCGTCAACGCGGAGCGGGCCGCTGCCGGCCTCGGCGCGCTCGCGCCGTCCGGCTGCGCCCAGGCCGCCGCGCAGTCGTGGGCGGAGCACCTCGCGTCCACGGGCACCTTCCAGCACCAGGACGTCGGTGCGGTGCTGTCCCGCTGCTCGGCCCGCGCCGCCGGGGAGAACATCGCGCGCGGGTACGACGGCCCGGACGCCACGGTGGCCGCCTGGATGGCCTCGCCGGGTCACCGCGCCAACATCCTCGACCCGGGCTACACGCACATCGGCAGCGCGGCCGTCACCGGTGGCGACGGCCGCACGTACGCGGTGCACGTGTTCCTGACGCTGTAGCCACACATCCCGAGATCGCCCGCCAGGGAGGAGTCGTGGCTTCTTTCGACGCGGGCAGCGGCGTGTCGCGCCGCGACTCCTCCCGGATGTGGCGATCGTGCCTACGCGTGGGTGTCCAGCGACCGCGGCAGGTCGCGCATCCGGACCAGCGGCGAGAACAGCACCGGCGCGGCGGCGAGCACGACCCCGGCGACGCTGACCCACAGCGTCGGCACGATGCCGAGCGTCTCTCCGAGCACGCCGGCGAGGAACGCGCCCACGGGCATCGTGCCCCACACGACGAAGCGGATCGACGCGTTCATCCGGCCGAGCAGGGGCTTCGGGCACAGCCGCTGCCGTAAGCTCACCTGCGTGACGTTGTAGACCACCACGCCGAACGACATCCCGAACGCGCCGACGACGAGCGTCGGCACGGTCGGCAGCACGGTGGCCAGCGGTGTCAGCGCCGCGAACGGCCCGAACAGCAGCGACGACAGCGGGATGAGACGGCCCTCGCCCACCCCGCGGCTCAACCGGCTCACGCTCAGCGCTCCGACGAGCCCCCCTACCGCGCCGAGGGAGAGGACGACGCCCAGCGCGGCCTCGTCGAGCCCCAGGTCGCGGAGGGCGAAGAGCACGAAGAGCGCGCCAGCCATGCTGGAGAACAGGTTGCTCGTGGCGGTGCAGGCGACGATGCGGCGCAGCAGCGGGTGGCGGAAGACGAATGCCAGCCCCTCCGCGATCTCGGCCCGCAGCGGCTTGCGGTCGGCCTTGGCCGGCGGCGTCTCGACGTGCCGGATGCGCCACACGAACACCGTGGACGCGAGCATGCACGCGGCCGTCGCGGCAATGGTCAGCGGTGCGCCGGCCACGCGGATGAGCGCTCCGCCGAGCGCCGGCCCGCCGAGCTGTGCGACCTGGTGCGTCGCCTCCAGCTTCGCGTTGCCCTCGCTGATCCGCTCCGACGGCACGAGGTCGGGCAGGTACGACTGGTAGGCCACGTCGAAGAACACGGTGGCGGCGCCGACGACGAGCGCGACGACGTACACCTGGGTCATCGTCAGCACGTCGAGGAGCCACGCGGCCGGCAGCGTCAGCAGGACGACACCACGGACGGCGTCCCCGGCGATGAGCACCCGCTTCTTGCGCCAGCGGTCCACCCACGCCCCGGCGGGAAGCCCGATGACGAGGAAC
>JBMOMI010000046.1:0-1546 GCA_049325235.1 Actinomycetota bacterium
ATGCTGAACAGGTGTAGCCGCAGCCGTTTGGGTTCGGCGACGGCGTGCTCGCCGGCGAGGGCGAGCAGCTGCATCCAGGCCAGCAGGTCCTGGGCGAGCAGCACGATCTCCAGCCAGATCTGGTTGGACGCCGCGTCGGCGTAGGGCAGGTTCGCCAGCCCGGTGTCCTTGGCGGCCCGGATCCGGTCCTCGATGCGGGCGCGGCGGCGGTGCCGCAGCTCCAGCACGGGCAGGTCGTCCCCGGCCGCGTTGGTCCTTCCGCGTCTGAGTTCGTGAACCACTGGCCGCGAGAAATACCCAACCACGGGACGGCTACGTTTCGTCCGTTTCGAAAGGTTGGAGTAGATGACAGATCACAAGCCCAGGCCGGGGCAGCAGCAGGGAGGTCGGCGTCCGCGGACGCGGTTGGCGCCGTCGGAGAAGTACGAGCTGTTCGTGCAGGTGCTGACCCAGCAGTCGACGCAGCGAGAGGCCGCGGACAGGTTCGGTGTGGACCGGTCGACGGTGGTGCACGTGTGCAAGACCGCGAAGCAGGGGGCGTTGGACGCGTTGGCGGCCTCGGTGCCGGGCCGGCCCAGCGGCGCCAAGACGGCCGAGCAGATCGAGCTCGAGGACGCGCGGGCCGAGATCGAACGGCTGCGTGCCACGATCACCGAGCAGGCCGTGGAGCTGCACCTGCACAAGGGAAAATCGCGTTGGGATTGACCGCTGGCCCGATCCCTGCGCGCGTAGACGGTGACGTCAAGGCCGGCGTGCTCGCTCTGGTCGACCACGCCACCGGCAACGGGCCGGGACAGGGCGGCTGGTCGCTGCGGCGGACCGCGGCCGTGCTCGGCGTCGACCACGTCCGGCTGCTGCGGTGGCAGGCCCGCGCTGCCCTGGGCCGGCTCCAGGACACCCGTCCCGGGCCGGGCCAGGCGCCGCACGCACTGCTGGACCACGAACGCGCGGCGATCCTGAAGATCGCCGAGGAATGGGGCGACATCGACCGGTCCCACCGCAAGCTCGCCCACCGTGGATCACGGCTGGAGGCCTTCTACGCCTCGGAATCCACGGTGCTGCGGGTGTTGACCGACCACGGCGTGCACCTGCCCGAGCAGGCACCTCGGGAGCGGCTGCCGGCGCGTGCGTGGCCGGACTGGGCCGAGCTGGTGCCTGGGGTGATCTGGATCTACGACTTCACCCACTTCCGCGCCTCACGGCGGTGCGCGGTCGCGGTCCTGGACGTGGTGTCACGGTACTGGCTGGCCACGGTCGTCTCGGCCGAGGAGTCCTCCACCCAGGTCGAGGTCGCCTTCACCCGCGCCCTGGTCGCCGACGGCAAGGAACACCTCCTGGACGAGCCGCTGCTCGCCGAGCTCGCCACCGGCGTCGTCCCCGACGACGACGACCGCGTCCCGGTCCTGCTCGCGGTCTCCGACAACGGCCCACAGATGACCTCCAAGGCGACCGCGGTGTTCATGGCCGGCGCCCGGATCGCGCAGCACTTCGGCCGGCCCAGGACACCGAACGACCAGGCCTGGGTCGAGTCGTTCTTCGGCCACCT
>JBMOMI010000047.1:0-1545 GCA_049325235.1 Actinomycetota bacterium
GCCGACGGCGCCGGCGACGACGCCGCCCGCCGCTGCCAGCAGGACGCTCCTGCGGCTGGGCCGGGACATCGCGGACTCGTGCACGGGGTGCATCGGACCTCCAGGTATCGAGGAGAGGGAGCGCTCAGCGGCAAATGAAAGCGCTCTCTTGACAGCAGTGTGCTCGTGCATCAGGCTCCTGACAAGCGCTAGAAAGCGCTTTCAGAGATTCGGACCCAGCAGGACGGGCCGCGCAGCGTGGTGCCGTCGGGAGGTGTGAGATGCGCAGGAAGCGATCGACCCTGGCGGGCGGGGCGGCCCTGGCCGCCACCGTGCTGCTGGCCGCGTGCGGCGGCCCGGCCGGGGACGGCGACCAGGGCAGTGGCGGAGGCGCGGTCGAGCTGACCATCAACGTCTTCGGCGACTCCTTCCCCGAGTCGCTGTACGAGCAGTACGAGGAGGAGAACCCGGGCGTCACGATCACCGAGAACCGGTCGGACTACGGCACCCACCACAACAACCTGCAGGCCCGGCTCGCCGCCGGGTCAGGTACCGCCGACATCGAGGTCATCGAGGTCGGGCAGATCGCCGGGTTCATCGGGCAGGCCGACCGGTTCGTCAACTTCCTCGACGAGGGAGTCGACACGTCGCAGTGGAACGAGGCCAAGATCCAGCAGGCCTCGACGCCGGACGGCGAGACCCTCATCGGTCTCGGGACCGACATCGGTGGCCTGGCCATCTGCTACCGGAGAGACCTCTTCGAGGCGGCGGGTCTGCCCACCGATCGCGACGAGGTGTCCGCGCTGTGGCCCACGTGGGACGACTACGTGGCCACCGGCAACCGCTTCCTCGAGGCGGCCCCGGAGGGCACGAGCTGGATGGACGGGGCCGGCCACCTCTTCACCGGCATCCTCGGGCAGGAGGCCGAGACGTTCTACAACGAGGACGGCGAGGTGATCGTCGCCGAGAACCCCGTGGTGCGGGAGGCCTGGGACATCTCGGTCGAGGCCATCGAAGCCGGGCAGTCGGCCGCGCTCGCCGAGTTCAGCCCCGAGTGGAACACGGGCTTCCAGCGGGGTCAGTTCGCCACGATCACCTGCCCCTCGTGGATGACCGCCTACATCCGGAACAACGCGCCGGAGACCGAAGGCCTGTGGGACATCGCCTCCGTGCCCGGGGGCTCCGGCAACTGGGGCGGCTCGTTCCTCACCGTGCCCGCGGCCGGTGAGAACGTCGAGGAGGCGGTGAAGCTGGCGCGGTGGCTGACCGCTCCCGAGCAGGCGATCGCCGTCTTCGAGGAGTTCGGCAACTTCCCCAGCCCGGTGGACACGTGGGACGCCCCGGAGGTGGCGGAGCAGACCGACGCGTTCTTCAACGATGCGCCCGTCGGGAAGATCTTCCCCGCGTCGTTCGAGTCGCTGCCGCCGCAGGTGCTCGGCCCACAGAGCGGGGTGATCGGCGTGACGCTGAACAACGCCCTCAACACCGTGGAGAAGGGCGAGGACCCCGACGCGGCCTGGCAGAAGGCGCTCGACGACATCGCGGCCGCGACTGCCGGCTGACCCT
>JBMOMI010000048.1:0-1543 GCA_049325235.1 Actinomycetota bacterium
AGGCCCAGCTCGGAGACCACCGGGTCCAGCACGACCGGCGAGGTGACGACGTCCGCGTAGGACTTCACCCGCTGCTGGGTGAAGTTCGACCCCTGCAGCAGCTCGACGGCGGTGCCGCTGGCCTGCGTGGAGACGAACAGCTGCGTGCGGGCCTCGTACTGCGGGGTCGCCAGCACCGATGCGGCACCGGCGCCGACCAGCGCCAGCACGGTCAGCAGCACGATGAACTTCCACCGCTTGCGCAGCACGCGGATGTAGTCGCGGAGTTCCACCCGTTCGAAGCCTTCCCGCAGGCCCGCGACCACCAGTCGCGAGGTACACGTCGGCGCACATCCTGGCAGATCGTGCGCTCGGGCTACGATCGCCGACATGCTGGAGGTCGTCTACACGTCGCTGCTCGTGCTGAGCGCCCTGGTGATCGGGTGGTTCAGCCTCTACGCGGTCTACAAGCTGTTCAAGGGCCAGCGCTAAGTGCCCGTCGAGATCAGCAGCGACACCCCGCCCGCGCTCGTCCCGCTGGCCTGGCTGATCGGCCGTTGGGAGGGCGCCGGCGTCGTCGGCTACCCGACGATGGAGGAGGTCCGCTTCGGCCAGGAGGTCGAGTTCCGGCACGACGGCCGCCCGTTCCTGCACTACCGGTCGCAGGCGTGGCTGCTGGACGACGACGGCAACCAGGTGCGGCCGCTCGCCTCGGAGACCGGGTACTGGCGGGTGCCGCAGCCGCCTGCCGAGGAGCCGGCGCACGCCGAGCTGAACCCTGAGGCGCAGCAGCCCGGCACCGAGATCGAGGTGCTGCTGGCGCACCCGACCGGCTTCGTCGAGATCTACCTCGGCCGGGTCGCCGGCCCGCGCATCGACCTCGTCACCGACCTGGTGGCCCGCACCAGCACGGCGAAGGAGTACACGTCTGCCCAGCGGATGTATGGCCTCGTCGAGGGCGACCTGATGTGGGTGATGGACATGGCCGCCGTCGGGCACGAGCTGCAGCCGCACGCCTCGGCCCGGCTCAAGCGCGTCTGAGGCGCGGACCGTGAAGCGCCTGCTCGGGCTCCTCGTCCTGCTGCTCGTCGCCGCCGTGGCGTGGGTGGGCGTGCGCGGGTTCCTCGCGTACGGCCACGCCCGGGACGCCGCAGCCGGGCTGCAGAAGATGCGCGCCGCGATCGAGGCGGGCGACATCGCCACTGCCCGCAGCGACCTGGGCTACGTGCAGGACGACACCCGCGCCGCGGCCCGCCTGACCTCGGACCCGGTGTGGCAGGCCTTCGGCGCCTTCCCGTTCGGCGGGCAGAACTTCGCCGCGGTGACGACGGCCGCCCAGGCGTCGAACCAGGTCACCCTGCAGGGCATCCCCGCGTTGCTGGACGCCGCAGCCGGGCTGGCTCAGTTCGGTGACGGGCTGCAGGCGGGCGAGGTCGACCCTGGTGCGCTGCAGGGCACCGTGGACGGCGTCACGCGCGCCGACGCGTCGCTCGCGGCCGCGCGCCAGCAGGTGGAGGCGATCGACCGGACCTACCTGCTGCCGCCGGTCGAGCGGGGCGTCGAC
>JBMOMI010000049.1:0-1539 GCA_049325235.1 Actinomycetota bacterium
TGTCCACCGCCCTCTACCGCCGCTACCGACCGGACACGTTTGCCGACGTCATCGGCCAGGAGCACGTCACCGAGCCGCTGATGCAGGCGCTGCGCAGCGAGCGGGTGCACCACGCGTACCTGTTCTCCGGTCCGCGGGGGTGCGGCAAGACGACGTCGGCGCGGATCCTCGCGCGCTGCCTGAACTGCGCGCAGGGTCCGACCCCGACGCCTTGCGGGGAGTGCGACTCCTGCCGGGAGCTGGCCCGCGGCGGTGCCGGCAGCCTGGACGTCGTCGAGATCGACGCGGCCAGCCACGGCGGTGTGGACGACGCCCGCGAGCTGCGGGAGCGCGCCACCTTCGCGCCGGCCCGCGACCGCTTCAAGATCTTCATCATCGACGAGGCGCACATGGTGACGACGCAGGGCTTCAACGCGCTGCTCAAGATCGTCGAGGAGCCGCCCGAGCACATCAAGTTCGTCTTCGCCACCACCGAGCCGGACAAGGTGATCGGAACGATCCGGTCCCGCACGCACCACTACCCCTTCCACCTCGTGCCGCCGGAGCGGCTGCTCGGCCACCTCGCCGAGCTCTGCGAGCGCGAGCGGGTGGACGTGGGCAAGGGGGTGCTGCCCCTCGTCGTCCGGGCCGGCGGCGGCTCGGTGCGGGACGCCCTGTCGGTCCTCGACCAGCTGGTCGCCGGCGCCGAGGGAGGGCGTGTCGACTACGAGCGGGCCATCTCCCTGCTCGGCTACACGCACGCCGCCCTGCTGGACGACGTCGTCGGCGCCTTCGCCGCCGGCGACGGCGCCACGGTCTTCCGGGTGGTCAACCGCGTCATCGAGACCGGGCACGACCCGCGTCGCTTCGTCGAGGACCTGCTCGAGCGCCTGCGCGACCTCATCGTGCTGCAGGCCGTCGGCGAGGGCGGCCGGTCCCTCTTCCGGGCGCTGCCGGACGACCAGCTGGCCCGGATGCAGCAGCAGGCGTCGGCGTTCCAGCCCGCGACGCTGTCGCGGGCCGCCGACCTGGCCAACACCGCGCTGACCGAGATGACCGGTGCGACGTCCCCGCGCCTGCACCTCGAGCTGCTGTGTGCCCGCATCCTGCTGCCCGGCGTCGAGAACACCGAGCGGGGGCTCGCGGCCCGCCTCGACCGCATCGAGCGCCGGCTCTCGGTGTCGGCGCCGGTGGACGCCGGACCCGCGCCGTCCCCGCCGTCCCCGCCGCCCCCGCCGCCGGCGCCTCCCGCCGAGCCTCCGCGGGCGGCCGAGCCTCCGCGGTCCCCGGAGCCACCGCCGGCACGACCCGCGCCTGCCCAGGACCCCGCCGCGGCCAGCGCCGAGGCCGTGCGCCGGATGTGGCCCGACGTCCTCGACCGGCTCCGGACGCTCAAACGCACCACCTGGAGCGCGGTCAACCACGCGCAGGTCGTCGCCCTGGAGGACGGCGTGCTGCGCCTCGGCTTCTCCAACTCCGGCGCGCTCGGCATGTTCGGCCGCGGCGCGCACGCCGAGCTGGTCCGCCAGGCGCTGCTCGACGTCCTCGGGCTCGACGTCC
>JBMOMI010000050.1:0-1523 GCA_049325235.1 Actinomycetota bacterium
GTTCACCCCCCAGGAGATCGCGTCATGAGCACCGACCAGATCGTCGTGACCATCGTCGGAGCCCTGCTTGTCGCCGGGATCGTCTGGTTCTTCTGGCTTAAGAAGTCCGCCGGCATCAAGGCGGCGCTGACGTCCAGCGGTTACCAGGAGATCACGATCCTGGTGAAGGGCGGCTACACGCCGGGCACCGTCCGGGTCGAGAAGGGGACGCCGGTGCGGCTGCTGTTCCGCCGCGAGGAGACCAGCCCCTGCTCCGAGCAGGTCGTCCTCGACGCCTTCGGCAAGAACGCTCATCTCCCTGAGGGGCAGCTGGTCCCGGTGGAGTTCATGCCGAAGGAGCCGGGGGAGTACCCGTTCACCTGCGGCATGGGGATGCTCCGCGGCACTGTGATCGTCGAGTGACCACGGGCCTGGACGGGGACCGCCGGGCCGACGCCATCGTCGTGGGCGCCGGCCCGGCGGGCTCTGCTGCGGCGTACTACCTCGCGCAGGCCGGCCTCGACGTCCTGCTGCTCGAGAAGTCCCGCTTCCCACGCGAGAAGGTCTGCGGTGACGGCCTCACCCCCCGGGCGGTGCGCGAGCTCGTGGCCATGGGCGTCGACGTGGGCCCAGGCACCGGCTGGGTGCGCAACCGGGGCCTGCGCATCCACGGCGGCGGCGCGTCCCTGCAGCTGGACTGGCCAGAGCTCGCGGCGTTCCCCTCGTTCGGCCTCGTGCGGCCCCGCCTCGACCTGGACGACGTCCTGGCCCGGCGCGCGGCGGCCGCCGGGGCCCGGCTGCACCAGGCGACGGCGGTCACCGGCCCGGTGCTCGACGAGCGCACCGGCCGGGTCGTCGGGGTCACGGCCCGGGACGCCGCGCCCGGCGGTCGGCCGGGTTCGGTGCTGCAGCTGAGGGCGCCGTTGGTAGTCGCCGCCGACGGCGTCGCCGGTCGTCTGGGGCTCGCCCTGGGCCTGGAGCGCCGTCCCGACCGGCCCGTCGGCGTCGCCGTCCGGACCTACGCCACCAGCGCCCGGCACGCGGAGGAGTACCTCGAGACGTGGCTCGACGTGCGAGACCCAGGGGCCGGCGCCGACAGGCTGCTGCCCGGGTACGGCTGGGTCTTCCCGATGGGCGACGGCACCTGCAACGTCGGCGTCGGCATCCTGACCGCCGACGCCAGGTCCCGCGACCTCGACTACCGAACACTGTTGCGCACGTGGACGGAGTCGCTGCCGGGGGACCTCGGTCCGGAGCGCTGGACGTCGGCGGTGCGGGGGGCCGCCCTGCCGGCCGGCTTCAGCCGCCCGCCGCAGTACACCCGCGGCCTCCTGATCGTCGGTGACGCCGCGGGGATGGTGAACCCGTTCAGCGGCGAGGGGATCTCCTATGCGATGGAGTCGGGACGGCTGGCCGCCGAGGTCGCCGTCCAGGCTCTGGCCCGCCCGGCGGCTGCGCGGGACCGCGCGCTGCAGGCCTACCCGCGTGCGCTGGTCGACTCCTACGGCGGCTACTTCGCCCTCGGCCGGACGTTCCTGCGGCTG
>JBMOMI010000051.1:0-1522 GCA_049325235.1 Actinomycetota bacterium
AGGCGTTCGGCGGCTCGAGGTCCCTCAGGCTCACCTCGCCGTCGTAGGTGCCCTTGATGGAGGCGACCCCCGCGGTGACCGTCATCTTGTAGCGGTCCTCCGCGAGCTGCTCGAGCTGCTCGACCCCGGGGATGGTCCGCACGAGGACGGCGGGGTCGTTGAGGGCCGCGAACACCTGGGGCGGTGGGGCGCTGAGGGCGGCGGTGCCGGAGACCTTCATGGGTGGGAGTCCTTACTCGTGTGCACGGTTTCCTTGATCACGCACGGTTTCCTTGATCACGCACGGATTCCTTGATCACGGGGGGTGTGGGTGGCGCGCAGGTCGAACAGCTCGCTCGGGGAGATCGGCATCCGGCGGATCGGGAAGCCCTCGGCGTCCTCGACGGCGGCCGCGATCGCCGCCGCGGCAGGGATCACACCCGCCTCGCCGGCACCCTTGACCCCGAGTGGGTTCAGCGGGGACGGCGTCTCGAGGTGGTCGACCTCGATCCGGGCCGGAACCTCGGTCGCGTACGGCATCAGGAAGTCCATGTACGAGGCGTTGAGCAGCTGGCCGTGCTCGTCGTACTCCATCCGCTCGTACAGGGCGCCGCCGACGCCCTGCGCGACGCCGCCGTTGATCTGGCCGGCCACGATCCGCGGGTTGATGAGGTTGCCGCAGTCGTGGACGACGCAGTACCGCAGGATCCGCACCTCGGCGGTGTCCGGGTCGGTCTCCACGACCACGGCGTGCATCCCGGACGCGAACGTCGAGTGCGGCGGCGAGTAGTACCCGGTGCCCTCGAGCCCGGGCTCCTCCCCCTCGGGCACCGGCGGCTTGCTCGTGTCGCCGACCGCGAACTGCGTCGCCGCCTTCGCGGCCTCGTCGAACGCGTAGCGCAACGGGTTGGACAGCACCGCGATCGTGCCGAGCGGCAGGGACGGCGCGTTGCGGCCGGCGCCCTTGACCCGGGCGACGCCGTCGGCCAGCTCCAAGTCGGCCTCGTCGACCTCCAGGGCGTCCGCCGCGATCCGCAGCGCCTTCGCTCGTACCTGCTGCGCGGCGACCGAGATGGCCGAGCCGCTCATCACCGCTGCCCGGGAGGCGAACGTGCCCACGGCGTAACGGAACCGGCGCGTGTCCCCGGTGACCACCTCGACGTCGTCCAGCGGGACACCGAGCGCGTCGGCGACGATCTGGGCGAACGCCGTCTGGTGACCCTGACCCTGCGTGGTCAGCCCGGTGGCGACCTTGACCTTCCCGGTGGTCTCCACCATGACGTGCCCGCCCTCGTAGGGGCCGACGCCGGTGCCCTCGACGTAGCAGGCGAGCCCGATGCCGACCCGGCGCCCCTGGGCCCGGGCCTCCTCCCGGAGCGTGGCGAAGTCGTCCCAGCCGACCAGTGACTTCAGCTTGTCGAGCGACTGCGGGTAGTCCCCGGAGTCGTAGATGAGCGGCCGCCCGTCCTGGAAGGTCAGGTGGTGGTCGTAGGGCATCTCCTCCGGCTGGATGAAGTTCGCAGCCCTGACCTCGGCGCGGTCC
>JBMOMI010000052.1:0-1520 GCA_049325235.1 Actinomycetota bacterium
GAGACCTGCGAGGCCAGGGACGGGTTGTGCGCGAGCGTGCCGCTGGAGGCCATCTGCCGGCTCCAGGACGCCGCGACCCCCGCCAGGTCGCCGCGGCTGGCCAGCGGAGGCAGGCCCGCGGACGCCCGCGCAGAGTTGATCATCGAGACGAAGTCGGCGTCGGCGCGGGCGTCGGCGGCGAGGACGACGCCGGCCGCGGTGAGCAGCGCGGCGACGAGCAGGGCGATGGTGCCGGTCGCCGTGACGCGGGTGGCGGTCGCGGCCACGGCAGTGCGCGCGGGGCGGGTCACGAGGACCTCCGGGGGAAGTCGGGGGCACGTTGGTGCTCTGATCGGGTGATCCCGCCCCGACCTTGAGCGGGCCTACGCTGGCCGGGTGTCCGACGTCCGCGTCACCGTGATCACCCGGGCGGGCTGCCACCTGTGCGAGGAGGCCCGGGACGTCGTGGCGCGGGTGGCCGCCGACACCGGGGTGCCGTGGGCCGAGCGGGAGATCGGCGGGGACGCCGACCTGGAGCGGGCGTACGGCGAGCTGGTGCCGGTCGTGCTCGTCGACGGGGAGCAGCACGCGTACTGGCGGGTGGACGAGCGGCGGCTGCGCTCCGCGCTGAGCGCCCCGCGGGGCGGTTCCGGGCCGTCGTGGCTCACGCGGTGGCGCGACCGGACCCCGTGAGCAACGCCACGTCGGGGGCCGGTATCCTCCCGCGACTTTGTGCGTGTGTTCACAAACGCCTAGGCTGAGGGCCCTGCCCGTCCCCCCTCGCCCTGCCAGGAGTCGGCCCTCGCCGTGACAGCCCTGCCCACCGGTACCGCGCGCCGTCCCAAGCTCGCCTCTCACGGCGTCCCGGACGCGACCGTGGCCCGGCTCCCGGTCTACCTGCGCGCGCTGACGACGCTCGCCGAGCGGGGCGTCACGACCGTCTCCTCGCAGGCTCTCGCGGAGGCCGCCGGCGTCGGCCCGGCCAAGCTGCGCAAGGACCTGTCCCACCTCGGCTCCTACGGCACGCGCGGCGTCGGCTACGAGGTCGACTACCTCGTCTTCCAGATCTCCCGCGAGCTCGGCCTCACCCAGGACTGGCGGGTCGTGATCGTCGGGGTCGGGAACCTCGGGCACGCCCTGGCGAACTACGGCGGCTTCGTCTCCCGCGGCTTCACGGTCGCGGCCCTGCTGGACGCCGACCCCGACGTGGTGGGCGAGCAGGTCGCCGGCCTCAAGGTGCAGCCGGTCTCCGAGCTCGAGCGGGTCGTGGCCGCGACCGGGGCCCGGATCGGCGTCCTGGCCACCCCGGCGGCCGTCACGCAGGACCTGTGCGACCGGATGGTGAAGGCCGGGATCACGAGCATCCTCAACTTCGCCCCCGTCGTCCTGCAGGTGCCGGACGGCGTCGAGCTGCGCAAGGTCGACCTGTCGACCGAGCTGCAGATCCTCGCCTTCCACGAGCAGCGCAAGGCCGCCTCCGAGGCGGTCCGCGCCGCGGGCATGGAGGTGGCGCGGTGAGCCTGCTCGTCGTCGGCCTGTCC
>JBMOMI010000053.1:0-1518 GCA_049325235.1 Actinomycetota bacterium
CACCGTGAAGTGGCGGGGCCCCACGCCGACTACGTCGGCGTGAACGACGTGGACGGCCTGGCGGAAGCCTTGGCCCGCGTTCAAGCGGCCCCCCGGGACGAGCCCGCCATGACGGCCCGGCGGAACTGGGCGCGGCAATGGACGTGGGCTTCGTGCGTCACAGCGACCCTGTCAGCGTACCGAGCAGCACGGGGGATCTCCTGACCGCCGTGGAGATCAGCGTCGTGGTCGTCACGTACAACGCTGCCGCCTTCATCGATGAGTGTCTCACCGCTCTCCGGTCGCAGACCATGCCGTCGCACAGGTATCGCGTGGTAGTGGTAGACAACGCCTCGACAGACGACACTGCGGACGTTGTCGCAGCGCTACACCCCTGGGCGCTGCTCGTGCGCAGCGATGTCAACGGAGGGTTCGGATCCGGCTGTGAGCTTGGCTTGCGCGCCGCCCCTGCGCCGGTGGTCGTGCTCGTCAACAGCGACGCAGTGGTCACAGCCGACTTCCTCGAACAGATCGTCAAACCCCTCAACCGGGGCCCCTTCGTGGGTGCGGTCACCGGGCACGTTCTCCTTCACCCGCGCTTCTGCGCAGACCCGTCGGGCGACGTCCGCACGACGGACGGGCGCCGTTGGCGGCCGCAGCTACGGGACGAGGAGTCGTCTTCCGCCGTGGACATCGTCAACTCGACCGGCAACGAGGTCACCGCGGACGGCTTCGGTTACGACCGGCACTACCTCACCGTGGACGACGGAGTGGCGGCTCGGGCGGATCGCGACGTCTTTGGCTTCTGCGGGGCCGCCGCTGCCCTCCGGACGGAGGCGATCAATCGGGTGGGCGGCTTCGATTACCGCTACTTCCTGTATTACGAGGACACCGACCTCTCGTGGCGACTGCGGCTCGCCGGTTGGTCGGTCGAGTACGCACGGAACGCCGTGGCGCGCCACCGGCACCAAGGCTCGGTGGGACAAACCTCGGGCCTGCATGCCTACTACGACGAGCGCAACCGACTCGTCACCTTGGCCAAGAACGCATCGCTACCACTTGCGGTCAGCGCGTGGGTGCGCTTCCCGTTGACGACCCTCTCACTTGCCATCCGGTCGGGCCAGGGGTGGACCATCTTCCGCCGGCGGGCGAGAATCTATCTGTCCGCTCTTCGCCTGCTCCCCGGCACGATCGGCAGACGACGCTCAGCGCGTCGCGATCGCTGCAACCGGATCCGCGTCGACGGGATGGTGCGAGCGCGACCGACCTCCAGGCGGCTCCACGAGAGCTGAGAACGCGAGCAGGGCCGCACCGACCACTCCCATCACCGCGATCAGTCCGGGCTCGGCATAGGGAGCCCAGGTCGCGTCACCGATCGGCCCGAACCAGTGCGCTGACCACATGTACCGGACCATGAGATAGCCGAGCGCGCTCGTCCAAGCGAAGAAGGCCGCCAACGCCATGAACGCGGTGACCGACGAGCGGGGAGGCATGGGCGCGACTTCCGGATGGACCCGGCGGTCGAGCTCACTCGACGAA
>JBMOMI010000054.1:0-1502 GCA_049325235.1 Actinomycetota bacterium
CGCGGTGGTGCGGGCCGGGGCGGTGGTCGAGCGCTCCGTGGTCGACTCCGGGGTCACCGTGGGCCGGGGCTGCGCGGTCGGCGGGCCGCGCGGGAAGGTCGCCCTCGTCGGGGGCGGCGTCACCCTGCGGCGCGGGACGACGGTGCCTCCGGGCGGGCGCCGGCCGTCCTAGCGTGGTGACGTGCCCGCCGGCGTGGTGACGCTGTTCCTCTGCGGCGACGTGATGCTCGGCCGCGGGGTCGACCAGATCCTGCGGCACCCGGGGGACCCGACGCTGCAGGAGGCGGCGGTGCGCGACGCCCGGGAGTACGTCGAGCTGGCCGAGGCGGTGAACGGTCCGATCCCCCGCCCGGTGGACGCCGCCTGGCCGTGGGGCGATGCCCTGCCGCTGCTGGACGACGCAGCGCCCGACGTCCGCGTGGTGAACCTGGAGACCGGCGTCACGACGTCCGGCCGGTTCGCCCCCGGCAAGGCGGTGCACTACCGGATGAGCCCGGCGAACGTGGCGGCGCTGTCCGTCGTCCGGCCGGACGTGTGCGTGCTGGCGAACAACCACGTGCTCGACTTCGGGACGGCCGGGCTCCTGGAGACGCTCGACGTGCTGGCCGGCGAGAACCTGCCGGCGGCGGGCGCCGGCCGGGACGTTCAGGAGGCGGAGCGGCCGGCGGCCGTGCCCCTCGCCGGCGGTGGCCGGGTGCTCGTGCTCGCCCGCGCCCTGCCGTCCAGCGGGGTGCCGTGGTCGTGGGCGGCGACGGATGACCGCCCCGGGGTGGCCTTGCTGCCCGAGCCGTCGCCGGCCGAGGCGGACCGGCTCATCGGCCAGGTCCAGGAGGTGAGGCAGCCCGGGGACGTGGTGGTCGTCTCGATCCACTGGGGGCCGAACTGGGGCTACGAGGTCTCCGACGAGGAGGTGCGCTTCGCGCACCGGCTGGTCGACGGCGGGGTGGACGTCGTCCACGGCCACTCCTCCCACCACCCGCGCCCGCTGGAGGTGTACCGGGACCGGTTGATCCTCTACGGGTGCGGCGACTTCGTCGACGACTACGAGGGCATCGGCGGCTACGAGCGCTACCGCGACGACCTGCGGCTGCTGTACCTGGTGTCGCTGACCGCCGGCACCGGAGAGCTCGTCGAGCTGCGGATGGTCCCCCTGCAGGCCGTCAGGATGCGGCTGCAACCCGCCACGGATCAGGACTCCCGCTGGCTGCACCAGGTCCTCAGCCGCGTCAGCGCGAGGTTCGGCACGACGATCGACCGTGAGCCGGACGGCGCGCTCACCGTCCGGCGGGCGTGAGCGCGCCGTGGGCGGCGAGCAGTCCGCGGAGGACCTGGTCGGTGCGGTCAGGCGGGCCGGGATCGCCGACGAGCGGGTGCTGGAGGCGATCGCCGCCACGCCCCGCGTCGGTTTCGTCCCCCGCCAATGGGCAGCGCTCGCCGGCGACGACCGCCCCATCGAGATCGGTCACGGGCAGGTGACGACGCAGCCGTCGCTGTCCGCGCGG
>JBMOMI010000055.1:0-16912 GCA_049325235.1 Actinomycetota bacterium
CGCGGCGATGCCCCGGCCCGGGGCCGGGATGCTGGACGCGCTGCCGAGCCTGGCCGGTGTCGCCGTCGGCGCCGTCGTCCTGGGGCGCCTCGTCGACCGGCTCGCCACGGCCGTCGACTCCCGGCGGACGGCCGAGGCAGGCACGACGCCGGCTGCCGGCCGCCGCTCCTTCCTGGCCGCGGCCGGAGTCACGACCCTGGCGGCGGCGACGGCCGGGGCCGCCGGGCGGCTGGTGGGACGCTCCGCGCGAGACGTCAGCGCCGGCCGTGCGGCGCTGGACCTGCCGGCGCCGGCGCAAGCGGCGCCGGCTCCGTCGGACGCCGTGACCCTGGACGTGGACGGCATCACGCCGTGGCAGACGCCGAACGCGGACTTCTACCGGATCGACACCGCGCTGACGGTGCCGCGCGTCGACCCACGCGGCTGGCGGCTGCGGGTGCACGGCCTCGTCGACGAGGAGGTGGAGATCTCCTTCGACGACCTGGTGGCGTCCGACCTGGTCGAGGCATGGGTGACCCTCACCTGTGTCTCGAACCCGGTCGGCGGCGACCTGGCCGGCAACGCCCGGTGGCTGGGCCTGCCGATCCGGGAGCTGCTGCGCCGCGCCCGGCCCCGCGGGGACGCCGACATGGTGCTGTCGACGAGCGTCGACGGGTTCACCGCCTCGACGCCGCTCGACGTGCTGATGGCCGCCCCCGAGGCGCTGCTGGCCGTGGGGATGAACGGCGAGCCCCTGCCGCTCGAGCACGGCTACCCGGTGCGGATGGTGGTGCCGGGCCTGTACGGGTTCGTCTCGGCGACGAAGTGGGTCGTCGACCTCGAGGTCACGCGGTTCGCGGACGCGGCCGCGTACTGGACCGACCGAGGCTGGGCCGAGAAGGCGCCGGTCAAGACCGCCTCGCGGATCGACGTCCCCCAGCCGTTCGCCAAGCGCTCACCGGGACGGGTGGTCGTCGCCGGCGTGGCGTGGGCGCAGACCCGCGGTATCGAGCGGGTCGAGGTCAGCGTCGACGACGGGGAGTGGATCGAGGCCGAGCTGGCCGAGCAGTACGACGTCGACACCTGGCGGCAGTGGCGGCTCGAGTGGGACGCCACGCCGGGCAGCCACACCCTTCGCGTCCGGGCCACCGACGGCACCGGCGAGACGCAGACCGCCGAGCGGGTCGACCCGGTCCCGGACGGCGCGACGGGGTGGCACTCAGTGGTGGTCACCGTCGGCTGAGTGCCGCCCCCCGCGTGACGCCGACCGGGGCCGTCACGGGGACCTTCGCCCCTGTGCCGCCGAACCCGGGGGACACATGGTTCCGACGTGTCCTTGACCCGGAGCGACACGGCAACCCCGCGCGTGCGCACCATGTTGTGGCGGGCCGGTGGGGAGGTCGTCTGGGACTTCCCGCTGGACGACGTCTCCGAGCACCTGGCGGAGGAGGGCTCCCTGGTGTGGGTGGACCTGTGCGCGCCGACGCACGGTGACCTCGCCACGCTGGCCGAGGAGCTGTCCTTCGACCGGCACGCGGTGGAGGACGCGCTCGCGTCCGCCGAGCGCCCCAAGGCGACCCGGCACGCGACGCACACGTTCGCGACCGTCTACGCCACGCGACTCGAGGCCGCCACCGAGCCGGAGCCGGGCACGCTGGCCTCGCGGCTGCGGACCAGCCGGGTCTCGGCGTTCGTGCTCCCGCGCGGGATCGTCACCGTTCGCGAGGACGACCTGCTCGACGTGTCCGACGTCGTCTCCCGCTGGCAGGACGGCCCCGACGTCCGCCGGTACGGTCCCGCGGCGTTGCTGCACGGGCTGCTCGACGCCGTCGTCGACGGTCACTTCGACACGATCCAGGTCATGGACGACGCGATCGAGGGGCTCGAGGACACGCTGTTCGACGAGAGCGCCAGCGTCCGGGCTCTGCAGCAGCGCACATACCGGCTGCGCAAGGAGCTCGTCGAGCTGCGGCGCGTGGTGCTGCCGACGCGCGAGGTCGTCAACACGGTGATGCGGCACCGCGTCGACAGCGGTCCCGACATGGGGGAGCTCGAGGGCTGGTACACGGACCTGTACGACCACGTGCTCCGCGCGTCGGAGTGGACCGAGTCGTTGCGGGACATGGTGACGACGGTCTTCGAGACGAACCTGGCCCTCCAGGACGCCCGGCTGAACCAGGTGATGAAGAAGCTGACCGGTTGGGCCGCGATCATCGCCGTTCCGACGGCGGTGACCGGCTGGTTCGGCATGAACGTCCGTTACCCGGGGATGGGGACCACGGCGGGCTTCCTCGCGAGCACGCTCGTCATCGCCGTCCTCGCGCTGAACCTGTACGTGATCTTCAAGCGCCGGAACTGGATCTGACCCCGGTCACCGACGCCGGCACCTGAGGCGGCTCGGCGAACGGCTCGGCGAACACCTCCGCGACGGCCGCGAGCGACGCGAGCAGTGCCGGCAGTCGGTTGCGCGCTCGCCGGTACACCAGGCTCGACGACGGATCGGGGCGGACGACGTTCTCCGCCGCGGTCGGCTGTCGCAGCGCGTCGGTGGCCGCCTGCAGGCTCGGAGCCCGTCCCAGCGCGAACAGCCCGAGCGCGGCTGCGCCGAGAGCAGACCCCTCGGCGTCGCCGACGCAGACCAGGGGCCGGTCCATCGCCGAGGCCAGCACGGACGTCCAGAGCGTCGACCGCAGCGCCCCGCCGGTCGCCCGCACGGTCGTCACGGGTTCGATGCCGTCGAGGGCCTCGACGATCGTGGAGAGCTGCAGAGCCACACCCTCCACGGCCGCGCGGGCCAGGTGCGCGCGGGTGTGGCCGTGTCGCAGGCCCAGGTACGCGCCGGGCAGGTCCGGGTCCCACAGCGGTGCACGCTCCGGCAGCAGGTACGGGAGCATCAGCAGACCGTCGCTGCCGGGCGGCACCGAGCCGGCCAGGTCGAGCAGCTGCTCGTCCGCGCTCGGCCCGTCCGGTGCGGCGACGAGGTCGGGAGCCAGCGCCCTGGTCGCCCAGCGGACGACGATGCCGCCGTTGCTCACCGCGCCGCCGACCACCCAGGCGTCCTCGGTCACCGCGTAGCAGAACAGCGACCGGTCCAGGTCCGCCGGCGGTGCCGGTACGAGCATCCGCACCGCGCCGCTCGTCCCGAGGGACAGCCCAGCCACCCCTGGCGTCAGGGCCCCGGTGCCGACGTTGCCGAGCGGTCCGTCACCGGCGCCGACGACGACGGGCGTGCCCCTGGGCAGGCCGACTCGCCGCGCGGCGTCCGCGGCAAGGCCGAGGGTCGACGTCGTGGGCAGGACCGGTGGCAGCTGGTCCGCCGTGATGCCGGCGAGGTCGAGTGCCTGCGGGCTCCAGGTGCCGCTTCGCGCGTCGAGCAGCCCGGTGGCCGAGGCCGACGAGAGCTCGGTGGCCAGCGTGCCGGTCAGCCAGTGGAGCACGAGGTCCTTCAGACCGGCCCACCACCGCACCCGCGCGCAGGTCTCCGGGTCGTTACGGGCGAACCACATGAGCTTGGTCAGCGGCGTCATGGGATGGATCGGCGTGCCGGACACCCGGTGCAGCCGGTCGGCGTCGTCCGTGGTCCGGAGCCAGGCCGCCTGCTCGTGGGCACGCGCGTCCGCCCACGTGACGAGCGGCGTGACCGGTCGCACGCCGGCGTCCAGGCCGACGAGGCCGTGCATCGCGGTGCTCACGCACACCGCCAGCACGTCGGACCGCGCCGCCGCCGCGGAGCACTCCGCCACGGCGCTGGCGGCCGCGGCCAGGACGGAGGCGGGGTCCTGCACCTGCCACCCGGGCGCCGGTTCGAGCAGCGGGTACTCGCGCACCGCCACGTGCCGCCACGGCGAGCCGATCCCGAAGGCGACAGCCTTGGCCGCCGTCGTCCCGACGTCCAGGCCGATGACGACGTGCGCCGGCGGGTGGTGGGCACTCACGGGGTGAGCTCGGCCAGGTGCCTGACGACGGCCCGGACGACGTCCGCGTCCCGGCCCAGCCCGGGGTCGAGCGCGCCGAGGACCGCCCGCACCGCTTGCCTCGGCTCACCGGCCGCTGCCGCGGTCAGCTCGGCGGCGCGCGGGTCGTCGACCGGCGCACCCCGGCCCCGCAGGTGCGCGACCCATGCGGCGAGGACGAGGGTCGCGGCGCACGGCACCCGTCCCTCGGTGCGGGCGCGGCGCAGGGCGGGCAGGATCCGCACCGGCAGCTTCTGGGAGCCGTCGGCGGCGATCTGGCTCAGCTGGTGACGGATCCGGGGGTTGTCGAACCGTTCGCGCAGGGCGGCCCGGTACCCGGCGAGCTCGCGGTCCGGTTGGGGCAGGTAGCGGGAGGCGTCTGCCCACCACTGCTCGACCCACCGCCGGCAGTCCGGGTCGGCCATCGCGTCGGACACCGTCGCGTGCCCGCGGACCGAACCGGCGTAGGCCAGCAGGGAGTGCGCGCCGTTGAGCAGCCAGAGCTTGCGCTGCTCGTACGGCTCGACGTCGTCGGTGATCCTGGCGCCGGCGTCCTCCCAGCGGGGCCGGCCGGCGGGGAAGGAGCCGCTGAGCACCCACTCGCTGAAGGGCTCTGTGACCACCGGGACCGCGTCGTCCCGCCCGGTGCCCTGCGCCACCGCGTCGACGTCGTCGTCCGTGGTGCGGGGCGTGATCCGGTCGACCATCGTCGTGACGAACGAGACGTGCTCGTCGACCCACCCGGCCAGAGCGTCGTCGACCTGTCGTGCGAGCTCGACCGTGACCCGTGCCGCGACGAGTCCGTTGCCGGGCAGGTTGTCGCACGGGACGACGGCCAGCGGCCCGCCGCCCGCGGCGCGGCGGGCGGCCAGCCCGGCGACGAGCCTGGCCGGCGCCGTGCGGACCGGGGCGCGCGGGTCGGCGGTCAGCGCCTCGACGTCCGCGGCGACGTCCGCGTCGCTGAGGTCGAGGCCCCCGTCGGGACGTCGCCGGTAGCCGGCTTCGGTGACGGTCAGCGTGACGACGGCGACGGCAGGATCGGCGAGGTAGGCGAGCCAGGCAGTGTGGTCGTCGCCGGCGTGCGCCCGGGCGACGGAGCCGACGACCTCGAACCGGTCGCCGTCCGCGGCCCGGGTCACCAGCGTGTACAGCCCGCCCTGCGCCTCGAGGGACTCGGCGAGTCGCCGGCTGCGGCCGGAGAAGGCGGCGAAGCCCCACCGGTCCGCGTCGCCCGCGCGCGCCGTGTACCAGGCCTGGTGGGCTCGGAAGAAGCCCCCGAGGCCCAGGTGCACGAGGCGGACGGGCGGGGCGGGTGCGGTGCGGCGCAGCGGCTCCGGCGTTCGTGTGCTCACAGCTTGAACGCCTCCACCGGCCGCCCGGCGACGAGGTCGAGGGACGCCTCGAGCGCCTCGTCCTCGTCGAGCCGGTGCTCGGCGACGAGCTGGGCGAGGAAGCCGCTGTCGAGCCGGCGCGACATGTCGTGGCGCGCGGGGATCGAGCAGAAGGCGCGGGTGTCGTCGATGAACCCGCTCGTCCGGGAGAGGCCGGCGCTCTCGGTGACGGCGGCACGGAACCGCCGCACGGCGTCCGGTGCGTCGAGGAACCACCAGGGGGCTCCGACGTACACCGAGGGGTAGAAGCCGGCGAGCGGGCCGAGCTCGCGGGACAACACCGACTCGTCGAGCGTGAACAGCACCAGGTGCAGGTTCGGGTGGGTGCCGAACCGCTGCAGCAGCGGCCGCAGCGCGTCGGTGAACTCGACACGGAGGGGGACGTCGCTGCCGGTGTCCGGGCCGAAGGTCCGCTGGGTGGGGGAGTGGTGGCCGCGTCGAACCCCTGGGTGCAGGGTCATGACCAGGCCGTCGTCGCACGACATCCGGGCCATCTCCAGCAGCATGTGCCGGCGCAGCGCGGCGGCCGCGGACGGCGAGACGTCGCCGGCGCGGGCCGCGGCGTAGAGGCGCTCGGCCTCGGCGGGTTCCAGGGGATCGGTGCGGACGTCCTCGTGGCTGTGGTCCGCCGACGTGGCCCCGTGCGCGACGAAGTGCCGGCGGCGGTTCTCCATGGCCTCGACCCACCCCGCGTAGGTGCCGGTGTCGACGTCCGCGGCCTTCCCGAGCTGCTCGACCAGCGCGGGCCAGCAGTCCCCTGCCGGTTCCAGGTAGCGGTCGGGCCGGAACGTGGGGATGACCCGGCCGCTCCACGTCGGGTCGGCCTCGAGTGCGGCGTGCACGGACAGGTCGTCGCACGGGTCGTCGGTGGTCGCCAGGACCGAGATCCCGAACCGCTCGAACAGCGCACGCGGCCGGTACTCCGGTGTGGCGAGCCGCTCGGCCACCTGGTCGTAGACGGCGTCCGCCGTCCGCGCCGACGGCCGCACCTCGACGCCGAAGATGTCCGCCAGCTCGGACTCCAGCCAGTAGCGCACCGGGGTCCCGCGGAACACGTGCCAGTGGCTGCACAGCAGGGACCACGCCTGGCGGGCCTCGCGCTCGGTGAGGGCCGGCCGGCCCACGCCCAGGGCGTCCAGGGGCACGCCGCTCGCGTGGAGCAGGCGGGTCACGTAGTGGTCGGGCGTCACGAACAGCGTGGCCGGGTCACTGAACGGGACGTCGTCCAGCAGGGTCCGCGGGTCGACGTGCCCGTGCGGCGAGATGATCGGCAGCTCGCGGACGGCGTCGTAGAGCCGCCGGGCCACTGCCCGCACCGCGGGGTCGGCGGGCAGCAGCCGGTCGGGGTGCAGCGACAGTGGAGGGGGAGGCGACACGCTGGCCATGCGGGCCATGCTGACCACCTCTTCGAGCCCCGGACAACCGGTTGCCAGCGGTTGTCGTCCGGCCTTGCGGGCGACCGGAGCGCCGGGGGAAGGTGAGGCCATGCCCGACACGCTCGCCAGCGCTGCCACGACTCCGGCGGTGCTCGGCGGGCCAGGCGTCGTCCTCGACACCGGCGAGGTGCAGCGGTTCGTCGCGGCCCAGCTCGAGAGGGTGGACCTCGACGGTCGCAGCCTGTGCGTGCTCGTGCCGGACGCCACCCGCACCTGCCCCCTGCCGATGCTGCTGGAGGCCGTGCACGCGGCGGTGCACGGCCGCGTGAGCCGGTTGACGGTCCTCGTCGCGCTCGGCACGCACGCGGCGATGCACCCGCCGGAGCTCGCCAGGCACCTCGGCTACCCGGACGGCGCCCTGGAGTCGCGGTACCCGGGCACGACCGTGCTCAACCACGAGTGGTGGGACGCGGCGACGTTCGCCCACCTCGGCCACATCAGCGCCGACCGGGTGGCCGAGCTGTCCGGGGGCCTGCTGCACGAGGGCGTGGACGTCCGGCTCAACCGAGCGGTCGTGGAGCACGACGTGACGCTCGTCGTGGGCCCGGTGTTCCCGCACGAGGTCGTCGGCTTCTCCGGCGGCAACAAGTACTTCTTCCCGGGGGTGGCCGGGCAGGAGGTGATCGACCTGTCCCACTGGCTCGGCGCCCTCATCACCAGCGCCGACATCATCGGCACGAAGGGCGTCACGCCGGTGCGGGCCCTGATCGACGAGGCGGCGTCCCTGATCCCGTCGGAGACCCTCGCGCTGTGCGTCGTCGTGGAGTCCGGCTCGTCGACATTGCACGCCGCCGCGTTCGGCGAGCCGCGCGCCGCCTGGGCCGCCGCGGCGGACGTCTCTGCGGAGACCCACGTCCGCTATCTCGACGCCCCGGTGCGACGGGTCTTGTCGATCATCCCGGAGAAGTACGAGGACATCTGGACTGCCGCCAAGGGCTTCTACAAGCTCGAGCCCGTGGTCGCCGACGGCGGGCAGGTCATCCTCTACGCGCCGCACGTCCGCCAGATCGCCGCGATGCACCCGGAGATCGACGAGATCGGCTACCACTGCAGGGACTTCTTCACCAAGCAGTGGGACCGCTACAAGCACCTGCACTGGGGCGTCCTGGCGCACTCCACCCACCTGCGCGGGGCCGGGACCTGGGACGCCGAGCAGGGCGAGCGGCTGCGGGTCACGGTGACGCTGGCGACGAGCATCCCGGAGAGCACGGTACGTCGCGCGAACCTCGACTACCTCCACCCGGACGCCGTCGACATCGCCGCGATGGAGGCCGACCCCGACACGCTCGTCGTCCCTCAGGCCGGTGAGGTGCTCTTCCGTCTGCGCTGACGCCGCACGGGGGCGGTGGACTCCCGGATCACCAGTCGGGCCGGCAGGACGATCGGTGCGCCGGCGTGGGGAGCCGCTCCGGCGAGCTGGGCCGCGAGGTGGGTCACGGCCTCGGTGCCCAGCGCCCGCAGCGGCGCGGCCACGGTCGTCAGCGCCGGCGTGCAGAAGTCCGACCCGAAGATGTTGTCGAACCCCACCACGCTGACGTCGGCCGGGACGCGGACGCCCGCCAGGGCGAGCCCCCGCAGCAGGCCGATCGCGAGCAGGTCGTTGTACGCGACCACAGCCGTCGGATCGTGCCGCAGCACGCTGTCCGTGGCGGCGACGCCTCCGGCCACGGTGGGGACCGAGGGTCCGACGCGCACGGCGCGCAGCTCCAGCTCGTGCGCCGCCTCGCGGACCGCACGCCACCGCATCCCGTCGGCCCAGGACGCCTCGGGGCCGGCGAGGTAGGTCACGGTCGTGTGCCCGAGGGAGCCCAGGTGCTCGACGGCCCGGCGGATGCCGCGCGCGTTGTCGGTGACGACGCTCGCCACCCCGGCGACCGCCCGGTTGCAGACCACGACGGGAAGGCGCTGGGCGACGACACGGATCGCGGCGTCGGACATCCGGGACCCGGCCAGCAGGACGCCGTCCACCATGGGCAAGGCCCGGTCGATGCCCTCGCGCTCCTTGCGCGCCGACTCCTCGGCGTCGGTGAGCAGCACGGTGAGGTCCCGGTCTGCTGCGGCGGCCTGGGCCCCGCGGATGACGGGGAAGTACACCGGGTTCGTGACGTCCGAGACGACGAGACCGATGATCGCCGTCCGGCCGGTCGTGACCGCCCGTGCCAACGGGTTGGCCCGGTAGCCGAGCCGCCGGGCGGCCTCGTGGATCCGGTCCGCGGTGGCCGGGCTGACCCGACCCGGCCGGGAGAAGGCCCGGGACACCGTGGACGCCGCGACGCCGCTCTCGCGAGCCACGTCGTAGATCGTCACCGCTCGGGGGTCGTCGGGCTGGCGGGGCATCGGCGGAACCTCCTGACGCCGCGACGGTAGGCCCGACCGGCAACCGGTGGCAACCGCTTGCCGCGACGTCTGGTGCACCCCGTCAATGGACCCACTTCAGCGACCGACAAGGAGCGCACCGTGCTTCGTCCCCTCGACACCGCAACCCGCGAACGCAAGTCCCTGAACGGCATCTGGTCCTTCCGGCTCGACGCTGACGGGACCGGCCGGCAGGAGGGCTGGTGGCGCTCCCGGCTCGCGGATGCCCGGGACGTGCCCGTGCCCGCGAGCTACAACGACGTCCTCGCCGACCCCGCGGCCCGCAACCACATCGGCGACGCCTGGTACCAGACCACGGTCCGGGTGCCTCGGGGCTGGCAGGGCCAGCGCGTCGTCCTGCGGTTCGACTCCGCCACGCACCGCGCCGTCGTGTGGGTCGACGACGTCCAGGTCGCCGAGCACGAGGGCGGCTACACGCCGTTCGAGGCCGACGTCACCGAGCACGTGGTACCCGGGCAGGAGCACCGCGTCACCGCGGTCGTCAACAACGTCCTGACGTGGCAGTCGATCCCTCCGGGGGTCGTCGAGGACTCCCCGTCCGGCCCGCAGCAGGTCTACTGGCACGACTTCTTCAACTACGCGGGCATCCACCGGACCGTCTGGCTGTACAGCACCCCGCGGGCCCACGTGCGGGACGTGCGGGTCGTCACCGGCCGGAACGGGTCGGCGGGAACGGTCCACTACCTGGTCGACGTCGTGAATGCCGACGACCTCACCGTCCGCGTCCGGCTGCTCGACGCGGACGGCCGGGAGGTTGCTTCCGCGACCGGCGTCGCCGGCGTCCTGACCGTGGACGACGTGCAGCTGTGGCGGCCCGGGCAGGCGTACCTGTACGAGCTCGTCGCCGAGCTCGTCGACGGCGCGGACGTCGTGGACTCCTACCCGGTGGCCGTCGGCATCAGGACCGTGGAGGTGTCCGGCAGCCGGTTCCTCATCAACGGCGAGCCGTTCTACTTCACCGGCTTCGGCAAGCACGAGGACCTGCCCGTGGTCGGAAAGGCGCACGACGACGCCCATCTCGTCCACGACTTCGCGCTGCTGGACTGGATCGGCGCCAACTCCTTCCGCACGTCGCACTACCCGTACGCCGAGGAGGTGCTGGACTACGCGGACCGGCACGGCATCGTCGTCATCGACGAGACGGCCGCCGTCGGGCTGAACATGGGCCTCGGGGGCGGCATCTTCGGGGGGCAGGGGTACGTCACCTACTCCCCGGACACTGCGAACGAGGCGACGCGCGAGGCCCACGCCCAGGCGATCCGGGAGCTCATCGCGCGGGACAAGAACCACCCGTCGGTCGTGCTCTGGAGCATCGCCAACGAGCCGGAGTCGGACACGGACGCCGCACGGGAGTACTTCGAGCCGCTCTTCACGCTCACTCGTGAGCTCGACCCGACCCGCCCGGTCGGCTTCGTGAACGTCATGCTCGCCCCCCACGGCCGGTGTCAGGTCAGCCAGTTCGCCGACGTGCTCATGCTCAACCGCTACTACGGCTGGTACGTCGACACCGGCGACCTCGCCGGCGCCGAGCTGGCCTGGCAGGCCGAGCTGGAGGCATGGGCCGGCGAGGGCAAACCGATCGTCATCACCGAGTACGGAGCCGACACTCTCGCCGGTCTGCACTCGATCCACTCCCAGCCCTGGACCGAGGAGTACCAGGTGGAGTACCTCGAGATGAACCACCGCGTCTTCGACCGCGTCGACGCCGTGGTCGGCGAGCACGTGTGGAACTTCGCCGACTTCGCGACGAAGTCCGGAGTGATGCGCGTGGACGGCAACAAGAAGGGTGTCTTCACCCGGGACCGGCGTCCCAAGGCCGCCGCATTCGCTCTGCGCCGCCGCTGGAAGGGGGCATCGTGAACATAGCCGGAGTCACCCGTCCTGACCCGCCGCCGGTCGTGACCCTGTTCGAGCTCTACGGCGCGGGTGCTGCCGACGTCGGCGTCCGTGTGGCCGAGGCGCTGGGGCTGCCGTTCCACGCCCAGGCGTTCAGCTCCGAGGAGCTCGAGGACCCCTCCGCGCTCGAGCAGAACGCGGTCCTCGCCACGGTCCTCGCGGTGCTGGGCGGTGCCTACCGCGGCCTCGAAGGCCGGGACATCGTCGCCACGCAGCAGCAGAAGCACGACCTCGTCGCGGAGAACAACCGGGTCGTGCGGCAGCTCGCTCGGTCCGGCGGAGTCATCGTCGGCCGGAACGGGGCAGTGGTGCTCGCTGACCGCCCGAACACCCTGCACGTGCTGCTCACCGGAGCGAGGCAGGACCGTATCGAGCGGGCGGCCCGGCAGGCCGACATCTCAGCGGATCGCGCCGCCCGACGCCTCGAACGCGAGGACGACGTCCGCGCCGAGATGTCGAAGGCCCTCTACGGCTGGGACCCCCGGCAACCCGACCGCTACGACCTGGTCCTCGACACCAGCAGGATCCCCCCGGCCGGCGCGGCCGAGGCGATCGTCCACGCCCTGCGGGCGGTGCTCCGATGACCGCTCGCGCCCGCCGCAACCTCACCCCCAATCCCGACCCAGGAGCCCCGATGGACGCCACCACGACCGCGACCGCGCCCTCTACGACGGCCGCCAGGAAGCTCACCGTGCGCAACTACCTCGCGTACGCCGCGGGCGACGCCGCGAACAACCTGTCGTTCTTCATGGCCTCGATGTTCCTGACGCTCTACTACACCAACGTGGTCGGCGTCGAGGGCGCCGTCATCGGCACGATGTTCCTCGTCGTGCGCTTCGTCGACGCGTTCACCGACCTCATCGCCGGGCGGTTCGTCGACGCGAAGAGGTCTGGACGGTTGGGCAAGTTCCGTCCGTTCGTGCTGTGGTTCTCGCTGCCCCTGCTGCTCACGAGCATGGCGATCTACTCGGCCAAGTGGTTCTTCCCCGGGATCTCGGGCGGTGCAGCCGTGGCGTACATGTACGTGTCGTACCTGCTCATGGGCTCGGTGTTCTACACCCTGGTCAACATCCCGTACGGCTCCATGGCGCCGGCCATGACCCAGGTGCCCGTCGAGCGCGGGAAGCTGGCCACTTTCCGCATGTACGGCGCTGCGCTGAGCATCCTCGCCATCGCCTTCGTGCTGGCGCCGCAGATCCGCGGCAACGCCGAGAACCCCGAGGCCCTGCAGCGATCGCTGTTCTGGACGACGGCCGCCTTCGTCGTGGTCGGCATGGCCCTGTACCTCTTCCTGGTGGCCGGCACCAGGGAGCAGGTGGCGCGGCCGAGCACTCCTGTGTCACTGCGCGACAGCCTGCGGACGCTCGTCACGAACAAGCCCCTGATGTGGCTGTCGGTGGGCTCGCTGCTCTTCCTCACCGGGTTCACCGGACTGAGCACGCTGGGCACCTACGTGGCGATCTACGTCCAGGAGAACGCCCAGTACATCGCGTGGAACACCTTGGCGCAGACCGTGTCTCTGTTCGTCGTCGGACCGGTCATCCCGACGGTCGTCCGCACCATCGGCAAGCGGGCCGGCTACTTGCTCTTCGGCGGCGTCACGCTGGTCGGAGCCGCAGTCCTCGCCTTCGCGCCGCTCTCCTCGGTGCCGGCGCTCGGGCTCGTGTCCTTCTTCGTGGGAGGCATGGGCATCTACGGGGTGAACACCCTCATGTGGGCACTGGAGGCCGACACCGTCGAGTACGGCGAGTGGCGGACAGGGAGCCGGACCGAAGGGACGACGTACGCCGCGTTCTCCTTCACCCGCAAGATGGGCCAGGCCCTCGGCGGCTTCGTCGGCGGGCTGGCCCTGACCTGGGCGGGCTTCAGCGCCGCGCGCGCCGCCTCGGGCGAGCCCCAGGAAGCCGGCGTCGCCGAGAGCATCCAGCTGTGGGCCGGCGGGATCCTGGGTGTCTTCGGCGTACTGTCCATTGCCGTGATGTTCTTCTACCCGCTGAGCGAGGCGAGGTTCCGCGAGATCGCGGCCGAGATCGCGGCGCGGCGCGCCGCGCTCGGGAGCGAGGAAGGCGGCACGCGATGACGACCGAGGAGGCGGTCTCCCCCGAGGAGGTCCGCGCGGACGTGGGCGTGGTCGGCCTGGCGGTCATGGGGTCGAACCTCGCCCGAAACCTGGCCCGCCACGGCCACACGGTCGCGGTCTACAACCGGACGACCGCGCGTACCGACGAGCTCGTCGAGGTGCACGGTGCCGAGGGGAGGTTCCTGGCGGCCCCGGACCTCGGGCGGTTCGTCGCCAGCCTGGCCCGGCCCCGCCGCGTGATCGTCATGGTCAAGGCCGGAGCCGCCACCGACGCGACGATCGACGCGCTCGCGCCGCTGCTGGAGCCCGG
This sequence comes from Actinomycetota bacterium, assembly GCA_049325235.1. Classification (GTDB taxonomy): domain Bacteria; phylum Actinomycetota; class Actinomycetes; order Actinomycetales; family SCSIO-59966; genus SCSIO-59966. Next base: position 13,422 of record JBMOMI010000055.1, read on the forward strand.
CGACATCCTCGTGGACGGTGGCAACGCCCACTTCGAGGACACCCGGCGCCGCGAGGCCGCCCTGAGGCAGCGGGGCCTGCACTTCGTCGGAGCCGGCATCTCCGGCGGCGAGGAGGGGGCCCTGCTCGGGCCGAGCATCATGCCCGGCGGCTCGCGTGAGGCGTACGAGGCGCTCGGTCCGCTGCTGGAGAGCATCTCGGCGACGGTCGACGGTGAGCCGTGCTGCGCCTACATCGGCCCGGACGGCGCCGGCCACTTCGTCAAGATGGTGCACAACGGCATCGAGTACGCCGACATGCAGTTCATCGCCGAGGCGTACGACCTGCTGCGTGCCGGGGGCCTGGTGCCGGGGGAGATCGCGGACGTGTTCCGGGAGTGGAACACCGGCGACCTCGACTCGTTCCTCGTGGAGATCACCGCCGAGGTGCTCGACCAGGTCGACGCGGCGACCGGCCGGCCGCTCGTCGACGTCATCGCCGACGCGGCGGAGCAGAAGGGCACCGGTCGGTGGACGGTGCAGTCGGCCCTCGACCTCGGCACCCCGGTCAACGCGATCGCCGAGGCGGTGTTCGCCCGGTCCGCGTCCGGGCACACCGCGCTGCGGGCGGCGGCTCGCGGGCTGCCGGGCCCCGCCGCGGGCCTGGACGCCGACCGGGGCAGCCTCGTGTCCGACGTCCGGTCGGCGCTGTGGGCCTCCAAGGTCGTCGCCTACGCGCAGGGGCTGGACCAGATCGGCGCCGCGAGCACGTCGTACGGCTGGGACGTGGACCTGGCGACCGTCGCGCGGATCTGGCGCGCCGGCTGCATCATCCGCGCGCGCCTGCTCGAGCGGATCCGGCAGGTCTACTCCTCCCGCGACCTCACCAGCCTGCTGGTCGACCCGGAGGTCGCACGCGACCTCGGCGAGGCCCAGGACGGCTGGCGCCGGGTCGTCGCACTCGCGACGTCGGCCGGTGTGCCGGTGCCGGGCTTCGCCGGCGCGCTCGCCTACTACGACACCGTGCGCCGCGAGCGCCTGCCGGCGGCGCTCGTCCAGGGGTTGCGCGACTACTTCGGCGCGCACACGTACCGGCGCGTCGACCGGGAGGGCTCGTTCCACACCCTGTGGTCCGGCGACCGGAGCGAGGTCACGGTCAGCTGATCGGTGCGGGAGGCGGGACTCGAACCCGCACGCCCGAAGGCACGAGGACCTAAACCTCGCGTGGCTGCCTGTTACACCACTCCCGCGTCGCGGCGATCCTAGCCACGTCTCAGTCGAGGCCGAGGTCGCGCCGCAGCTTCGCGACGTGGCCCTTCGCCTTGACGTTGTACTGCGCCAGCTCGACCTTGCCGTCGGGGTCGACGACGACGGTCGAGCGGATCACCCCGGTGACCGTCTTGCCGTACATCGTCTTGGTCCCGAACGCGCCCCAGCGGGTCAGCACCGACGTGTCCGGGTCGGAGAGCAGCGGGAACGTCAGGGACTCCTTCTCCACGAAGCGGGCGAGCTTGTCGGGCGAGTCGGGGGAGACGCCGACGACCTCGTACCCGGCGGCCTGCAGGGACGCCAGGCTGTCGCGGAAGTCGCACGCCTGCGTCGTGCAGCCGGGAGTCATCGCGGCCGGGTAGAAGTACACGACGACGTGCCTGCCCCGGTGCTCCGAGAGAGTGAACGTGCCGCCGTCGGCGGTGGGCAGGGTGAAGTCGGGTGCCGGGTCGCCGACGGAGAGTCGCTCGCTCATGGCGCGCAGCGTACGACGCCCCCGCCGCGACCCGCTGTCGGTGCCCGGGGCGCAGGCCAGGGGCGTCGGCGGTAGCGTCACACCCATGAGCTCCACCGGTCCCGCGGCAGCCGCCCCGCCCCCGAAGGCGCCGATCCCGAGCGACCCGGCCGAGATCGAGCGGGAGATCGCCCTTCGCCAGGCGCGGCTCGCGGCCACCGTCGACGAGCTGACCACGCGGCTGACCCCCAAGGAGATCGGGCGTCGCGCGGCCGCCGACGCGCGGCAGCGCGTGAACACCGCCCTGCGCGCCGAGGACGGCTCGCTGCGCGTCGAGCGCGTCGTCGCCGTCGGCGCGGCCCTGGCCGCCGTGCTGGGGCTCGTGGTCTGGCAGCGCTCACGGCGATGACCGACGCCCGCGCAACCGCGGACGGCCGGCTGCCGATCCGCATGCTCCACGACCGCGTCCTCGTCTCGATCGACCGTGAGGCAGGGGAGCGGCGGTCCGGTGCCGGCATCGTCATCCCGGCGACCGCCACGATGGGCAAGCGCCTCTCGTGGGCGTCGGTGGTCGCCACCGGCCAGCACGTGCGACAGGTGCAGGTCGGCGACCGGGTGCTGTTCGACCCGGAGGACCGCGCCGAGGTCGAGCTGCACGGCAAGGACTACGTGCTGCTGCGCGAGCGGGACATCCACGCGGTCGCCGCCCCGCGCGTCGACGACGGGCAGACCGGGCTGTACCTCTGACCCGCGCCAACGCCCGCTACACCCCGCTGGACGTCGACGGGCCGCTGCCGGCGGACATGGTCCGGGCCGTCGTGGCGATCCGCCGGGACCCGCTGGCGTACCTGGAGTCGGTCGTCGCCCGCTGGGGCGACCTCGTCGCCTTCCCGATGCCGCGCACGCCGGTGCTCCTGGTCAACACGGTCGCCGGCGCGCGGCGGGTGCTGGTGGAGAACCACGCGGCCTACTCCAAGCGCACCGCCCAGTACGGCGCCCTGTCGCTCGTCACCGGGACCGGCCTGCTCACCGCGGACGGCGCGCAGTGGCGCCGGCGGCGGCGCCTGGACCAGCCGGCGTTCCACCACTCCTCGCTGGAGAACGTCGCCGGCGAGTCGGTCGCGGCCGCCGAGCGGGTGCGGCACGCCGTCCCGGCGCGCGGTGGCGTCGTGGACGTCGACTCCGCGGCCCTGCAGGCGACGCTCGAGGTGGTCGGGCGCACCCTGTTCGGCGGCACGATGGCCGGAGAGGGGGAGCGGGTGGTCGCCGCGGTGCTCGACGCGCTGGACGTCGTGGTGGCCCGGGCCCGGACGCCGGTTCCGGTGCCGCGGTGGGCCCCGACCCCGGGCAACCGGCGGCTGCGCAGGTCGGTGGCCACCCTGGACGCCGCAGCCCGGGACGTCGTCGCCGCCCGGCGCGCCGTCGGGGTGCGGGACACCGACACCGACCTGCTGGCGCTGCTGCTGCGCGCGGCGGACGCCGGTGACCTGGCCCCCCACGAGGTCCGCGACGAGCTGGTCACGACCGTCATCGCCGGGCACGAGACCGTCGCGTCGGCGCTGACGTGGACCCTGCACCTGCTCGCGACGCACCCGGCCGTGCAGGCCCGGCTGCACACCGAGCTGGACGACGTCCTGGCCGGCCGGGCGCCGTCCTGGACCGACCTGGGCTCGTTGCCGTACACGCGGGCGGTCGTCGACGAGGCGCTGCGGCTCTACCCGCCAGCCTGGGTCGTCTCCCGCCGCGCCGAGACCGGCGACGAGCTGGACGGTGTCGCCGTGCCCGCGGGCA